>QMLM01000075.1 GCA_003646745.1 Deltaproteobacteria bacterium
GCGCCTAACCACCCCTTCCTCGGCCGGGGAGACTACATAGATCCCCGAGCCAAGCCACAACAGCAGCAAAATAATTAATAAAATGGAAAAACCCCTTTTCCCTTTTTGCGTTTTTTTAAAGAATTCCTTTAAATTCTTCGCCACATCCTCCACGGACGGACCTCTCTGTACCCACTCTCTACCTTCAAAGTCATTTAGCATGATCCACCTCCTTATAAAGACACCTTATATGATTATTGGGATGGTAGCAAGCTTTTTATGATTTAATTTAAATATTTCTAAATTAGTAATTTTCGGGGGCAAAAATTTATGAACCACAACAAACTCAGAAATTTCTTCTCGAGTATACATGCCCGGGATCGAGGATCAAGTTGAAAAGATACGCGTCTGAAAGATATAGGGGGGTTTTCCCCTACTTCAGTTCAAATCCTTTCTCTGCGAAAAATCCCTCCCCTGAATTGCTTCCCTCTTCAGTGTGTGTTAATATAAATAAAGACGATGAAAAGGGGCTATGAGTTCTTAGAGCATACAGGCGATTTGGGAATAAGGGTCTGGGCCGATAGGTTAGAAGGACTCTTTTGTGAAGCGGCCTGGGCCCTCTTTGACATCATCACTGATCTTGAGAAGGTGGAGGTGCATCTAGAGTGGGAAGCAGATGTGGAAGGGTCAGGTCGGGAAGAGTTGATGGTGGCTTGGCTTAACGAACTCCTTTATCTGCATGAGGTGGAAGGGCTGCTCTTTCGGGATTTTGCAGTGACTGAGATCGACGAAGAAAGGCTAAGGGGGGTGGCTAAGGGAGAGAAGTACCAAGAGGGACGTCATATCATCAAGACCTGCATAAAGGCCGTGACCTATCATCAACTGGAGATAAAGGAAGAGGACGGGCTTTGGCAGGCCCAGATGATCTTTGATGTCTAAAGGAGGAAATCCTATGTCTGGAGAGGTTTCCGTACGTATAGAGAAAGTAGATGATTACCGCTGGCGGATACCGCGCGAGGGGGGAATGCGTACCGACGGCATGGTCTATGCAGATGAGCGAATGTTGGGGGAGATAAGGAAGGATCAAAGCCTCGTGCAGGTGAGGAATGTGGCCTTTTTACCCGGGATCGTCGGCTATTCCCTAGCCATGCCCGACATCCATTGGGGATATGGGTTCCCCATAGGGGGGGTAGCCGCTTTTGACGAAGAGGAAGGGGTGGTCTCCCCCGGCGGGGTGGGATATGACATAAACTGAGGGGTGAGACTGATGCGCTCCGGGCTGGAGCGCCCAGAGATTCAAGACAGGATTAGAGAGATAATAGATGCTCTCTTTATCAACATCCCCTCGGGGGTAGGATCTCACAGGAAGGATCTGAGGCTAGATGCAGGGCAGGAACGTAAGGTCCTGATGAAGGGGGCCCAATGGGCGGTGGACCAAGGGTATGGACGATGGGAAGATCTGGAGCATATTGAGGAGAGAGGACGCATCCCCGATGCCGATCCCGAATTTGTATCCTCTAAGGCCCTGGATAGGGGAAGGGCTCAGCTGGGGACCCTGGGCTCTGGGAACCACTTTGTCGAGGTGGGATATGTGGCCGAAGTATATGACGAAGGGTTAGCTGGGGCTTTGGGGTTGAGAAAGGACCAGGTGACTGTTATCGTTCACACCGGCTCCAGGGGTTTGGGCCATCAGGTCTGCGATGATTACATCAGGGTGATGCTCCAGGCTGCACAGAGATATGGGATAGAGCTCCCGGACAAGCAGCTCTGCTGCGCCCCTATTGGGTCCAAGGAAGGAAGGGAATACCTCGCGGCCATGGCCTGCGCCGCCAATTTCGCCTTCGCCAATCGCCAGATCATTACCCATTGGGTAAGGGAGACCTTCGAACAGGTCCTGCGCATGAGCCCCCGCACCCTCCAGCTAGACCTCATCTACGATGTGTGTCACAACATTGCCAAGCTGGAGACCCACGAGGTAAATGGAAGGAAGCGGCGGCTCTGTGTACACCGAAAGGGAGCCACTAGGGCTTTCCCCCCTCATCACCCCGACGTCCCTGATGATTACAAAGAGATTGGGCAGCCTGTACTGATCCCCGGAGACATGGGGAGGTACTCTTATGTGTTGGTCGGCACCCAGAGGGCGTTACAGGAGACCTTTGGGAGTACCTGCCATGGTGCGGGCAGGCTCTTGAGCCGCCATCAGGCCAAAAAAAGCGCCCATGGTCGATCAGTGACCCAGGAGTTGGAGGCTAAAGGGATATATGTCAGAGCCGCCAGTCGGGCTACCATCGTGGAGGAGATCCCTGAGGCATATAAGGACGTGAGCGATGTGGTGGATGTGGTACATGGGGCTGGTATTAGCAAAAAGATAGTAAAGTTGAAACCTTTGGGTGTGATCAAGGGATGAAAAGACGTATATATCTGCGGATGCGGACATGGGAGGAGGCCCTAGAAATATTTTTGAACAGGTTCAATCCCTCCCAATATGATGGAAGGGAGCTTGTCTGCGTGAAAGAGGCCTTGGGAAGGGTAACCGCGGAGCCCATCTTCGCCCGCCTCTCCTGCCCCCACTATCACAGTGCGGCTATGGACGGAATCGCATTGCAGGCACAACTCACCTTTGGAGCAGCGGAGGATCGACCCAAGAGGTTGAGGTTAGGACAGGAGGCCTTTTTCGTGGATACGGGGGAGCCACTTCCCCCTGGAACCGATGCCGTGGTCATGATCGAGGAAGTACAGCAGATAGATGAGACTACAGTAGAGATTATACGGGCTGTCCATCCATGGCAGAATGTGCGCACCGTTGGTGAGGATCTAGTTGCCAGTGAGCTCATCCTCCCCCAAGGTCATCGTATTACCCCTTATGATATGGGGGCGTTGTTAGCGGGAGGGGTCCTAGAGGTACCCGTTAAGAGAAGGCCTCGGGTGGTGGTGATCCCCACCGGGGATGAGGTGGTATCTCCCGAAGATGCCTTACCCAGGGGACCGAAGGAGGGGGAAATAGTCGACTTCAACTCCACTATCTTGGCTGGACTGATCGAGGAGGCCGGCGGAGAATATGTACCCCACCCCATTGTTCGAGATGACCCTATCGAGATAAAAGAGGCCATCCTCTCCACCCTCCAGTGGGGCTGTGATGTCACCTTGATCAATGCGGGATCGTCCGCAGGCTCTGAAGACTACACTGCCTCCATCGTAGAAGAGTTGGGTGAGGTGTTGGTTCACGGGGTCGCCATTATGCCGGGGAAACCCACCCTTTTGGGAATAGTAGCCGATAGACCCATTATCGGAATCCCCGGTTATCCGGTCTCTGCCGTGCTTTCTTTTGAACTGTTCGTCCGGCCCCTTCTGGCCGCCATGTTGGGTCTGGCAGCGCCCGAGAGAGAAAGGGTAAAGGTATGGCCTGCTAAAAGGCTTACTTCCAAGCTTGGGGTGGAGGAATTCGTGCGGGTGAGGTTGGGGAAGGTGGGAAGTAGAATAGTAGCGGCACCCCTGCCTCGCGGGGCGGGGATCATCACCTCTCTTACCCGTGCCGATGCCGTCATCCGCATCCCTCGCCTGACCGAAGGGATTGAGGAGGGGCAGCAGGTTGAGGCTGAGCTTTTGTGGGGAAGGGGAAGAGTAGAAAACACATTGATGATCATCGGCAGCCATGACCTTGCCTTGGATCTATTGGCCAGTTGGATAAGGAAGAAAAATCCCTCACTGTATCTCTCCTCTAACCATGTAGGCAGCCTTGAGGGAATCATCTCTCTGAAAAAGGGATATGCCCATATGGCTGGATCCCATCTTTTGGATCCAGCCACAGGAGAGTATAACATCCCCTATATTCGCAGGTATCTCTCCGGGGTAAAGGTAAGGCTGGTTCACCTTGCCTATCGCCAGCAGGGTTTTATCGTCCCCCCGGGGAATCCCAAGGGAATCAAGGGATTGGAGGATCTGGCGCGGGATGATATTTGTTTTATTAACCGCCAACGGGGTTCCGGTACCCGTGTCCTCCTCGATTACCTTTTAGAGAGAGAGGGGATAGATTCTGCTGATATCAATGGCTACGAGGACGAGGAATTTACCCATCTTGGGGTAGCGGTGGCAGTTGCCAGCGGCCGGGCTGATACAGGATTGGGGATCTATGGGGCGGCTAAGGCCCTTGGTCTCGACTTCGTACCTTTGGAGAAAGAGAGGTATGATCTCATTATTCCTCAAGCCCTTTTCGACGATCCCAAGGTCCAGATGGTCATTGAGATTCTGCGCTCAGAGGGATTCCGGGCACAGATCGAGGCAATAGGTGGCTATGATCCATCTAGGATGGGGGAAGAGATAAAGGTATGATGAAGGTAGGAGTGATCACCATCAGCGATAAGGGGTACCGAGGTGAGAGAGAGGATACCAGTGGCCTTGTTATTCAGGAGATGGTGAAGGAGTTGGATGCTGAGGTGGCCTTCAGCACTGTGATTCCGGATGAGGAAGATGAGATAAAGAAGGTTCTTATCCGGGGGGCGGATGAGATGAAACTTGACCTCATCTTGACCACCGGGGGGACCGGTGTCAGCCCACGCGATGTCACCCCTGAGGCCACCTTGGAAGTAATAGAGAGGGAGGTACCTGGCTTCGCCGAGGCCATGAGAATGGAAGGTTTGAAGAAGACCCCCCATGCCATGATCTCCCGCGCGGTGTGTGGCGTGCGGGGCAGGACCCTTATTGTCAACCTTCCTGGTAGCCCTAAAGCGGTAAGGGAAGGGCTGGAGGTGATTTTCCCGGCCTTGCCCCATGCCATCGCTAAGATCCAAGGGGATCCCAGCGAGTGCGGAAGGTGAGGATCAGGTTTAGGATGTTTAAGATCCATTATAAAAATAAGGAATTTAAAGGAGAGAGGATAGAGCTGGATGGCAAGGAGTTTAGCCGCTGCGAATTTAGGGATTGCCTAATAGTTTTGGAACGAGGTGAGACTCAGATCAGGGATTGTAAGTTCTATAACTGCAAACTCATGCTTCGGGGAAATGCCTATATCATTGCCAAGATCATTACCTCGGTTGTCGGAAACAAGCCCTTGAAGGTCCTTGACATCGATGAACCCCTTTTCTTGGAAAGGTCGAGGGCTGAAGGAGGTAGATGATGCCCATTTACGAATATAGATGTGAGGATTGCGGGCGCCGTTCGAGCTTCTTGGTCCTCAACGTGGAGGAGTTCTCCCCTGTTTGCAGGCATTGCGGAGGGAAAAACCTCACCAGACTCATCTCAAAAGTTGCCTTTTTGCGCTCGGAGCAGCAGAGGTGGGAGCGCCTAGCTGATCCTTCCCATCTTGGTGATATCGATGAAGGTGATCCCCGTTCCATGGCCCAGTGGATGAAGAAGATGGGGAAAGAACTGGGAGAGGATTTGGGAGAAGACTTCGACCAATTGGTAGAGGAGGCAATCGAAGAACAGGAAGGTGGAACCCAGGAAGATCTGTTATAGTTTTAACAAGGCCAGCCTTAACGTCTTGTTCGTTTCTTTCCTGACCTTAAATCTTTCATCGATCCTGTAGCCTGCTACCCAGCAGATATCGCCTCCAGAGACTATCAGAGGGATCTGTTTCCTTTTGCCACGAGGAATTTTCAAATCGATGAAGAAATCTTTTATCTTTTTTTTGCCCTTCATCCCCAGGGGGATGAAGCTGTCTCCTGGCCGATAAGACCTCAGCCGCAGCGGAAACCGTAGCCTATTATGATCAAGATATGCCTCTCGCGGGTCCGGGCGATAGGAAGCCTGTCCTTCGCAGACCGTGGCCTCTATTTTCATCCCCAGATCCTGCAGCATTGTTATCCCTGGCACTTGGAGAATAATTTCTTTTAACCCCTTTCCTTTTTCCTCCCCTTTGTCTGCTCTCAGTAGAAGTGTATTATAGATTTTTGCCGCCCAATAGCCACCAGGAAGCGGCATCTGCTTGTTTGCCCCCACTCCTTGAACCATCTGCAAAAGCCCCTTCAACTGAGGGTACTCCAAGACCTTTCCTGAAGAGATATGCTCAAAAGACCCTTGCAGGATCCTGGCCTGCAGGGCCGAGGGGAGGCGGAGGAGGTCGGGGATGTGGATGGAGACCTCCATATTGCCCTTTTTAATGATTTCGTGGCTCAACTGCTGCGCCTGTCCTTCCAAGCAAAGCTCGTCTTCGCCGAGGACTTGGGCCAATCGGACGAGGCGCTGTTTGATGTTGGGGTTGTACTGCATCAGGTAGGGAAGCAGTTCATGCCGGATCCGGTTCCGAAGGTAAGTATTCTTCAAGTTAGAGGAGTCCTCGACGAATGAAAGCCCCCTTTGCTCGATATATTCTTGGAGCTGTTGCCGCCATAGCTCGAGTAGAGGGCGGATATATACCCCTCTGACATAGGGTATTCCCTTAAGCCCCCTTGACCCTGCGCCCTTGATGAAACGCATAAGGACGGTCTCTGCTTGATCATCAGCAGTCTGGCCCAAGGCCACCTTGTCCAAGTTATGTTCCTTTATTGCCTCGTCAAAGAAGCGATATCTCAGCTCCCGTGCCGCCTCCTGCAAGGAGAGGGAGGTCTCTTTCATGTAGATGGGGACGTCGACTCTTCTGGTGAGATAAGGTAAGGCATATTTTTTGCTTAAATCTTGGACGAATCTTTGATCTCTTTCGGCCTCCTCGCCCCTGATCCCATGGTTGAGGTGAAGCACCACCAATGATACCTGAAACTCTTCTCTCAAGTTTACCAAGATATCCAATAGGGCCACCGAATCGATCCCCCCGGATACAGCTACTCCTATTGCTTCACCTGTGGAGATCATCTGATGGCGATAGATAGTCCTTTTGACCTGAGAGAGGATTTGAGGGATGAGGTTGCGGGTCATCTTAGGCCGCTTCAGAGACGAGCCTTTTAAGCTCTTCTCCTTCAATTACCTCCTTCTGCAAGAGGATGTGGGCCACCTTGTCTAGTAATTCTCTCTTTTCTGTGAGGATCGCCCGTGCACGCTTGTGTGCCTCTTCTACGATCCTCCTTATCTCTGAATCGATCTCGCGAGAGGTCTCCTCGCTGTATTCCTTTACGGAAGGAGCCTGTGGGATCTGGAGGTAGAGGGGTTGCCTTTCCCTCTCGAAGGCCACCAACCCAAGCTTCTCACTCATGCCATATTCTTTCACCATACTTCTGGCGATGTCGGTGGCCTTGACGAGGTCATTTTGGGCGCCCGTGGAGACTTCGTTAAATACCAGCTCTTCAGCCACCCTTCCACCTAGCAAGACGGTGAGCTTGTCGATGAGCTCTGTTTTGGTCATCAGGTATCTGTCTTCAGTAGGCCTTTGCAGGGTATAGCCCAGGGCTGCAATCCCACGGGGAATGATGGATATCTTTTGTACAGGGTCGGCATTCGGCACAGAGAGGGCCACTAAGGCATGCCCTACCTCGTGATAGGCGACGATCTGGCGTTCTCGTTCATTCATCACCCTAGTCTTCTTTTCCAGACCAGCCACAATGCGTTCGATGGCCTCTTCCATCTCGGCCATCCCCACGGCCTCTTTGCCCCTTCTGGCGGCAAGCAGCGCCGCTTCATTGATCAGATTGGCCAAATCAGCCCCCACAAACCCTGGTGTCATCCCGGCCAGGGCCTTGAAGTCCACATCATCGCCCAACTTTACCCCCTTAGCGTGGACCTTAAGGATAGCCTCTCTGCCCTTGATATCAGGTCGGTCCACCAATATATGGCGGTCAAA
>QMLM01000076.1 GCA_003646745.1 Deltaproteobacteria bacterium
CCTCACCCATGGTGTACATATTGGCATCGTTGTCCGTAACCACAGGCAGAGAAAGGAGGTCGCCCAATTCTTTGCTTAAGTTAACCCCGACCAAATTTTGTAAGTTGGGTGATTGGGTAAGGACACCATCCCTGCTCAAGGCTCCTGCTATCCCCAGACCTATCCCCAGAGCTTTGTATCCATGCGATGATCCCTTTTCTACCAAGCCTTCAATCTCCTTATGGAGCTTTGCCAGTCCTTGTTGCCTCGACAAGGAGGCAGGGGAAGAGGTAGAAGTCCTGGCAAGGAAGTTCCCCTCTTGATCTATAGCCGCTCCTCTAAGGTTGGTCCCGCCCAGGTCAATCACCACCACAAAACCCCTCATTCCTCTTCTCCTTCCTCTTCTACGTATACCTTGTCCGACACATCGGGGAGGCCTTGCAGGTATTGCTCATATTCCTCTTTGCTGATCAGCCCCTCCCTGATATTTCTCTCTATTGTGCGCACATCGAACTTCTTGCTTTCATCAATGTGCATACCTTATATCTCCCGAAAATATAAGAATAGATTTTTATTATAATAATATCCATTGACATCCTTTTCAATATTTGATAGTTAAAATAGCCACTAAGCGCTCGCGGGGGCTTTGAATTGTATAATCCTTATTTTTTTGAGGGTGCTTTACTTATCTATTCGGTTGCCTTCCTTTTCTACATCGTCTTTGTACTAACCAAAAAAGCGGCAATGGGCAGAATTGCCTTCTGGCTCATCCTTACAGGCTTCTTCGTCCACTTAGCCGGTTTGCTAGTTCGCTGGCAGGAAAGCCATGCCACGGGATATGGATACATCCCTCTGTCCAATATGTATGAGTCCCTCATCTTCTTCTCCTGGGCCATAGTCTTGGTATATTTAATCATAGATATAAAGTATCAACAAAGGACCATAGGCGTTATCGCCTCCCCTCTGGCCGCCTTCGCCATTGCTGCAACCTCCATCATACCAGGGATAAAAAGTGATATCCGTCCCCTGATACCTGCCCTGCAAAGTAATTGGTTGGCCATCCATGTGATCACTTGTTTCCTCGGTTATGCAGCCTTTGCCATTGCCTTTGGAATAAGCATAATTTATATGATCCAGTCTAAAAGAGAGGCATCCCCCCGCGGCCCCATAAACTGGCTCCCCTCTTCCCAGACCCTAGACGAGATAAATTATAGATCTATCGTTATTGGGTTCCCCATGTTGACTCTGGGGATCATCACCGGTGCGGCCTGGGCCAGTTACGCTTGGGGCAGCTATTGGAGCTGGGACCCCAAGGAGACATGGTCGTTGATTACCTGGTTTATCTATGCCGCCTTTCTCCACGCCAGATATAGCCGTGATTGGAGGGGGAAAAAGACGGCCATACTTTCCATCGTAGGTTTTTCGGCTGTCATCTTCACATATTTTGGGGTAAGCTATCTACTGGCCGGCCTGCACAGCTACCTTTAAATAAAAAAAGGATCCACCGATTCGAGATCCAAAGGGGACAAAATTGCCGAAGTCCCCTATAAAGCTACATAGAATAAAGTTCTTCATTCAACATATGGACCCAGTTCCTCTTTAGCACTTCAATGGCCAGCTCCATTTTATCCACATCCACGATGAGGACGGTCTTTTCACCCCTTCCCAGACAGGTATATAGATAATTGACATTGATGTTCGCCTCTTTAAGGGGTTTAAGGACTGCATTAAGCCCCCCGGGATGATTGGGCGCCTCCACCGCCAATACATCCTTCACCTTAACTGCATAACCGTGGCTTTTCAGGACGTTAACGGCCTTTACCGGATCATTGGCGACAAATCTCACCGCACTGATGTCTGTTGATTCTGCCACACTAAGGGCGATGATATTCACGCCATTGCCACCCAGATATTCACTTACCTGTGAAAGCTTGCCCGGGACGTTCTCTAAACTAACTGATATCTGCTTTACTGGCATCTGCTTGCCTCCCTTGCTCAAGATATGTAAAACCCTCCCAGAGGGCCTTCTCATTCAATTCTAAAAGTTGAGGGTTCTTGGTAGTGAAGACATCCTTAAGGACAACCTTTAAGGTCTCCAGGGAAACAAGGCCGGTCTTTTTAATAAAGGCGCCCAACATTATCATGTTTGCCGCCTTATCAGTCCCTATCTTGAGAGCCAAATCGTTGGCTGGCACCTCACATACCTCTATATCTCCTCGGACAGGCTTCATGTCCACTAGGTTGGCATTGAGGAAGATAATCCCCCCTGATTGAACTTGATTTTGAAACCTTATAAGAGAGGGTTTATTCATAACTACGATATATTCCGGCTCTGAGGCTACTGGAGATGCAATTTCGTCATCGGAGATAGAGACTGTGCAATTGGCGGTGCCACCTCTCACCTCAGCACCATAAGAGGGCAGATAGGTGACGTTCTTACCCTCCTGCATTCCTGCCGCCGCCAATAAATAACCCATCATCAATACCCCTTGACCTCCAAAGCCTGAAAATACCGTTTTGATCAACATAGGCCTAATCCCGTTGCACGTCCTTGATCACCCCTAGGGGGAAGACGTCCATCATGTTCTCCTCCACCCACCGCCAAGCCTCTACAGGTCTCAACTTCAGATTGGTGGGACAGGGGGACAGAACCTCCACTAAAGAAAAACCTAAGCCTTCTATTTGGACCCGAAAGGCCTTCTCGATAGCCTTTTTCGTCTTCATGATATTCTTGGGGTTATTGACGGCGGTTCTCTCAATGTAGGCGCTACCTTTGGTCAAGGCCAACATCTCGCTTAAATTTAGTGGAAATCCGTCCCTTATCCTCTCTCTGCCTCCAGGGGAAGTGGTGGTCTCTTGACCCAATACAGTAGTGGGGGCCATTTGTCCCCCGGTCATCCCGTAGACTCCGTTGTTGACAAAGATCACCGTAATTCTCTCGCCTCGGTTGGCGGCGTGGATGGTCTCAGCCGTTCCAATGGCAGCAATGTCTCCGTCACCCTGATAGGTAAAGACCAATCTGTCTGGCAGGACACGTTTTAGCCCTGTCGCCAAGGCCGCTCCGCGGCCATGAGGGGCCTCACCCATATCTATGTCAAAATAATAATAGGCCAAAACCGCACAACCCGCTGGAGGAACCCCAATAGCCTTCTCCTGCAGTCCCATCTCATCGATCACCTCCGCTATAAGGCGGTGGATTATGCTATGACCACAGCCAGGACAATAGTGAAAGGGTGCATCTTTAAGAGCGCGTGGCCTGCCGAAGACCTTCTGAAAGCCCATTTATCCTAACCCCTTCTGATAATATTTACTGGTAATCACCCTGCTCATCTCCAAGGGGGTTATGACCACCCCCCCCGGTCTCCCGTAAAAAAATATCTCAGCCCTACCCTCCAAGGCAAGTCTCACATCCTCCACCATCTGACCGGCGTTCATCTCATAGACAAGGAAGTGCCCTATCCTCTTGGCCAGGTCTTTAAGGACTATCTCCGGAAAAGGCCAAAGGGTAATAGGGCGAAGAAGACCCACCTTTAGGCCCTGTTCCCTTAGCCTCTTGATTGCACCTTTGGCAATTCTAGCGGCCGTGCCAAAGGATACCACCACCATCTTGGCATCCTCCAATCTATAGGCCTCGTATCTCACCTCTTTAGCGGCTATCCTTTCGTACTTCCTGGCCAACTTCCAATTGTGCTCTTCCTCCACCGCGGGATCTAACAACAGGGATCTAATGAAACGACTCGGTCTCCCTCTGGCACCGGTGATGGTCCAATCCTTGGGGGGTGGTTTTTGCATCTCTCCGTCGGGGAACTCTACGGGCTCCATCATCTGCCCCAACATACCGTCCCCCAGGATGACGGTCGGTATCCTATACTTATCGGCCAAGTTAAAGGCCTCCATGGTAAGATCGGCTAACTCCTGCACGGAACTTGGGGCCAAGACGATGGTCCGGTAGTCCCCATGCCCTCCACCCCTGGTAGCTTGGAAATAATCGGACTGAGCAGGAGCGATATTACCCAATCCAGGCCCTCCCCTGGTCATGTTCACTATAACAGCCGGTAACTCCATGGCACATAGAAAGGAGATCCCCTCCTGTTTGAGGCTGATCCCTGGGCTAGATGAGGAAGTCATAACCCTTGCCCCTGCCATGCTCGCCCCGATGACCATGTTAATGGCCGCCAACTCGCTCTCTGCTTGTATGAAGACCCCACCCTCTATTTCATTCAGACGGCGAGCCATATACTCCGTCATCTCGTTCTGCGGGGTGATGGGATAGCCGAAGTAGAATCTACAACCAGCCCTGACAGCGGCCTCACCTATGGCGTGATTTCCGCTCATCAGCCTTTTACTCACGGTATACCTCAATGGCTATCTCGGGACATACCAGGGCGCAAAGGGCACATCCGGTGCACCCATCGGGGTTGTCACCTTGGCCACCTTTAAACTCTGCCGGATAATATCCCTTGATATTCAACTCCTTTGCAGTGGCTATAAGACCCTTGGGGCATACATCTATACAGAGCCCACACCCTTTGCACAACGACTGGTCGATGACTATGTAACCTTTTTTCAAGACCTGCTCCTTTTATCCTCCTGAAATATAAGAATTAATTATGTCAAAATGGTGAACAAAGGTCAAGTATCTCCAATACTATCAAATATTTTATGTGGAATCTCCTTAAAGCACAAGGAAGCATCTCCTGGTAAGTATTCCAACAGTTCTATTTTATAAATAAGGAAGGGTTTAGCTCATAGACAGGCGCCCTCCTGTGGAGAGCGTCGGTAAGGGAGGCTAAGCAGGGACTCATTATCCCAGTACTTTTAAGCTCAGCTATTAGGGGATCTACTCTCTCCCCTATGCCCAACTGTTCACAAGCTTGCTTTACTTGAACGGCGCTGATGCGATTCCCCTTGGCCTGACTGCCAAGCAACTCAACCAGCTTAGGCATTAAGGCCCATTTTGATTCTCCTATCTGTTTAAAGGCCGTGCTCACAGCTTTTTTAGGTTCCCACTGTCCGCTCTGACCCGCTTCCCTCACTAAGCATTGAACCACATTGGGCATCTCGTAAACCTCCCCTGGTTCAACCATTAATACCCGGTCTTCCCACTCCATGCTCTTGTAGGTCCTCGCTGGAATAATTAACCTCCAATTATGCCCTAAGAGCAAGACCTCTTTGATATCATCTTCAACTACTTTCTCGATTTCGTCGTAGGATACATGCCCTTTCTCAGCGGCGATGACTAAGACCCGTGCTACTGAGTCGGTGTAGCTGTGCAGGAAGCTGTTTAGGGCCCTTCTAACTGCTTTATATTTAATCACGGTCTTTTTACTTCTTCTCAAACGTCACTGTGTGCATATTAACGAAGTCTATGTTCTTTATCCTGCCCTGCACGAATTTCTGCTCCCCAAATAGCCCAGTTAGCAGGAAGCCATCATCTTGAGCTTCTATCTGGGCTACATTCTCCATTACTTCTTCTTTTCGACCATCTGAGTCGATATAGGCAATACTTAAACACATGTATGCCTCCAATTTATATAGCAGCCCTCAACAAAAAATCCAATATATCCCTTGTTTGGCTGGTTGCCTCTGTATGACTCAAGGCACGGCCTTCAAGGCAGGCCTCAAATACCGCTTGATCGTTGGGAATAACTCCAATTACTTCTATTTGCCTCCTCTTCAACTCCCCCTTCAGTTTTGTAGCCAGGCCTTCCGAACTGATTTTATTTAAAACGGCCCAAACCCTTTTCTCCATTCCGGTGGCGAGGCCCCTTATCTTCTCGGCCAGGGTTATGGATTCAAGCGACGGCTCCACCACAAGGAGTACACCGTCTATGCTGGTGTCAATACCTCGACCGAAGTGCTCCACGCCGGCTTCCATGTCAACAATTGTTATCTCATCTTCCCTGAGATGAAGTTTCTTCAAAAACTCACGGCTCAACACCCCCATAGGACAGGCGCAGCCCTCAAGTGCCTGAAGTATCTTTCCTATGCTAACCAACATGAGACCATCTTTTTTCAGGATGTGCCGGGCAGGAATATGTTCCAGCGAAATCTGTGTTTCACTGAGGATATTGGGCTGATTCAGCTTCTTCTTTAAACTTTTTTTGCCTCCCACAAGTTCCATTAAAGGAATTGGCGCTTGGCTAAACCCAAGCATCCTAAAGAGCCCGGAATTTGACTCATCTGAATCAACGACAAGTACTTTAAGACCTCTGGACAGAGCTTCATTGGCGAGTAAAGTGACTACGGTACTTTTGCCACTTCCTCCTTTTCCACAGACCGATATCTTCATTTATACTACCTCCTGAGTTTACAACATTCGGATCGCCCTTATAGGGCAAGCACTCGTACAGGAACCACAGCCAGCACACATGGAGGTATCATGCAAAGGGAAATCATAGGGTTTCTCCTGCAAGAAGGCCTTATGAGGGCAGGCCCTAGCAGCTGCACAAATGCCACCCTCGCACCTCCAGGGCTGACATTGATTAAAATCTATTGATGGGACTGGCTTTACAAACACTTTCCTTTCTCAAATCGCCGATACCCTGCTCGCCTCGCCATTGAGCTATTCCCCAGAGAACAGGCGCGTAATTCTCCGATTTGAACTTCGTGCAGCCTTCATCCCTGCCGATTTATATGCTTCTTTTCACCCTATCTGCCAGATTTCAGATTTGAGGGTATTTTATTGTTATTCTTCTTCTTCCAACTCCCGCATTCGATCTTCGATCTGCTCCAATTGTTTTTTGATTACCTCGGCTTGCCTTTTAAGAAACTCAAGCTCCTGTTCACGTGTTAGTGTTGGGGCATAAGGATTTGCACCAGAGCCGGGTGCTGGTCCTACAGGAGAAGCCTCAGGGAAGCCGGCGCCTCCGTATGGGGGCATGGACCAACCTGACGCGAAATAGGGGTTAGGCCAATTGGCAGGGGATACCCCTGCAGCCCCGCCGAGAAAATACCCGCAGCGGGGTAGTCCTCCTCTTCCCACACCGACAAAAGGCCAGGGCGGAGAGCTTCCTCTAAACCCAAAGCCCCAACCACCTCCTCGTCCACCACCTCTTCTTCCAAACCCATTAGGCATGATCTTCACCTCCTATTTTTTAAGTTAATCCTTTTCAACAAATAAATTCTCATATATCTATTTTCGCTCTCCCTTCATTCCGCCCCTCCAGTTCCAGTTACCTGCGACCGTTACTCCAACCATATTTAAAGGGCGGTAAAGAAACAATATCTGTACTGTGGCAATTAGGACAATCGCGTGGAGGGTTTGTTATCATAGTATCAAAGGAAACCTGCCATTCATATCCATCATGATTACACCTGAAACGACGCAGGGCCAATTCGAAATTGCCCCCCTCAATTCGAAACGCCTTTCCATTGAAAAGGGCATCGGCCAATTTCTTCCGGGCACTTCCCAATATGCGGTGAAAGGTAGTACGTGAGACTCTCATCTTCTGAGCGCATCGCTCCTGATCCAGACCTTCAAGGTCTCTAAGACGAATGGCTTCAACTTCTTCTACTGATAAACAAATTTCCTCGAGCAAGGGCAGGGAAACACCTGCTGGCATGAAGAAATTTACCTGAGGCATATAACCAACACAACGCCACTTTGTAGGCCGCGGCATGATTCTCACTCCTTTATGAACATATGTTCATAATAATATATTCTATAGGCCCACAAATGTCAAGTAGTTCGCTC
>QMLM01000077.1 GCA_003646745.1 Deltaproteobacteria bacterium
TCCCGCACCTTAGAGAATCCCACGCCTGCCCGCATCCAGGGGTTAGTCCAGAAAATCATCAACGATATTTTTACTGATGGACAATTAGACGAGTGTGAATTGACCTTAAAGGATCTCCATCAGATCGCCAAAAGCTTTAATATTGTCCTTAATGCCGTCCATCACCATCGGATAGAATATCCCGAGGCTCAGTCAGAAGGGGAGAAGCAAAAGGATGGAGGTGTTGGTTCAAGACCGACAAAACAGGCAAAGGGTAAGGCCAGAAGAGGTAAGGAGAATG
Organism: Deltaproteobacteria bacterium; assembly: GCA_003646745.1. Taxonomy (GTDB): domain Bacteria; phylum Desulfobacterota; class B13-G15; order B13-G15; family RBG-16-54-18; genus B11-G15. The sequence goes on from QMLM01000077.1 coordinate 281, forward strand.
GCCGAAAGGATATTAAGAGACTTGGGGTGTCACGGGAGAGAATTGAGCATCCTTCTGGTCGATGACGAAGAGATAACAGGGCTCAACCGCAGATATCTGGCTCGTGACCACCCAACCAATGTCCTTGCCTTTGCCATGGCGGAGGGTGAGGATAAAGATCTGCACCCATATCTATTGGGTGATGTAGTTATTTCTACAGAAACAGCCGAGAGAGAGGCTCAGGAAAAGGGCTCCTCCTTACAGGAGGAAATGGCCCTTCTACTTGTGCATGGAATCCTTCATCTGTTGGGCTATGAACACGAGGGTACCTCTGAGGAAGCTGCCACGATGTACAATAAAGAGCGGGAGGTCTTGGTCCGATTGGGCCTTTCAGGAAGCCACCCCGAGGGGTTGTAGTCTTTTCCCCCTTATATAAATATTTAAACCAAAGATAACGACAGGGGTGATAAACTTTGTATATCACCCTCATCCACAGCGGCATCTCTATGTGCATGGGTTTAATTTCAATCTCCCCTCCCTTCACCTTAACCAGCACCCAGTGATAGAACCCCCCCGCTCGGGGGTTTCATATAATGGTGCTCCGCCTCCCGCAGTAATCACATAATGAACTCCATCTATGGTAGTATGATAGTAGAGGTGGATATGCCCTGTGAATACAGTGTCAACCTGATAGGAATTCATCAAGGAGAGAAATCGCAACTTTTCCCACTTTGACCTGAGGGTGCTGTGATAAACTCTGGAAGGATTGAAAAGGGGAAGGTGCATGAAGACGAAGGTGTGACGGATCGCTGGGGGGGTATTACCTTAATTTTTCCTCAAGCCAGGTCAATTGTTTTTCTCCTAATGCACCGTCAATGTTTTCCAGCACAATAAAACGACATTCTTTATAATCAAAAGAATAATAAGTTGGACCAAATCTCCTCAAGTACTCCTTTCTCCCCCCTTTTTCTGTGTCATGGTTTCCTGCTACTGCAAAAGTTGGGATCTCTAATGTAGAGATGAGTTTAGTGTATTTCTCGTACTGATCTTTTCTACCGGAGAAGACAAAGTCGCCTGTATTGATCAGAAAATCCACGGGGTGCCTTTTGATGTCGTTGATGATCTTTTTAAAAATAAGGTCGCAGAAAAAGGGTCCGGTTCTGTTATCACCCACGACGGCAAAACTAAAATTCCCCCCTCCTTCTTTTTCTTTTAGCAGCGTTATGTTTCTGAGATTGAGGGGAGGGGAAATAGTACCAAGATCTAACCCGTGAAAACATTGGCCCCAGAATATAGAGTAGCCCTTGATAAATTCCCTCCCCGAGTATATCTTTATTTGTTTTATTTCCTTTATGCTATCAAAGGCCTTGGTGAATCTATGGGGAGGACGACGGCCTAGCTTAGTGACATAGAGTGCATCTCGTCCGATTTTATTTTCTAGTCCCCCCCATAGGTCATACTGGCTTTTCATTTGGCCGGTCAGGTTCAAGGTATAGACCCTGGGATGGCCTTTCACATAGAAGGCAAGCTCGCTGGCAATTTGCCTTTTATCGCTGATGATGAAGGTCTTCTTACGGTCGAGGTCTGTAAGGATATTGCCTACCTGAACGCCCAGTTCTTGCCATCCCTTTAATCGACTGGTAGGGACATCTTTGGCTGGAATCTTAGCCCCCAGGCCTAATGCCCTTACCATATCAAGGTTATAGGTAAAAAAAGAGGTGACAATCCCCAAGGTCAATGCTGAGCCCAGAACCCATCTCTTTGTTTTTCCCCGCCAGCTACCTTCCCAGACAACCCCCACGGCCAGTACAAAGGCTGTGAAATAAGCTGGGGCAGCCCAGTTCACGTAGCAGATGGAGAAAAGGCTCAGGATGAGAAAGAAGACCAGAAGGGGGATGGAGTGCCAGAAGAGGAATAAATAGCGCTCATCTTTGCGGAAGAGCCCCCATCTGCCCCCTTGCCAAAGGCCATAGATCACTAATAGAAAGGTAATAGGGGAGAGAATCCCGGCCTGGGGCCCGAGAAACCAGATGAAGGTCTTGAGGCTAAGGCCTCTGTTTTCCACCAAGCCAGCGGGTTGTCTGATGGCGGTCCATTGGTGAAAATGGTTCCAAAGGAGGTTGGGGGATAAAATGAGGAGGCCAACGAGGATAAACAGATAGGGTTCTTTTCTCCTCAACCAGGATCTTCTCTTTCTAGAGAGGGCAAGATAGAGAAATAGGGAGGGGATTAAGGCGATCATAGTATATTTGCTTAATAGCCCTATCCCCAAGCTGGCTCCAGCTAAGTACCAAACTCCCTTCCCTTTCTCTGAGGAGGCTAGATACAGCAAAAGAATCGTAAGTCCCCAGAAGAACATTAATGGAGGGTCGATGGTCATGATAACGGAGCCTACAGCAAGCCCTGGGGTGGCATTGGCAATGACGAAGGCCCAGAAACCTATCTTTGAGTTGAATAAGGTTTTGCCTAGGTAAAAGAGGACGATGCTGCTGCCCAGCGAAAACAACACCGCCCCCAGACGGACGAAGAAGGGATGGTCACCCCCCAAACGTGTAAAAAGGGCTATTACCCAGGCCACCAGGGGGGGTTTGCTGTAATAACCCAGGGCGAGATTTCGAGACCAATCCCAGTAATAGGCCTCATCGGGGGCGAGATCAAATGGGGTAAGCCAGATATACAGGAGGTGAAAGAGGAAAAGCCCCAATGCGAGAAGCCAAAAGAGCCTTTCGTACCCTTTTTCACTCATTACTCTTTATCCCTCGACCGCTTCCCTTCTGTTTTTATAGATCAGCATCAAGTTCCTTATGTAGATAAATGACCCCATACTTTGACCGATAATGAAGACAGGGTCTTTGATATGGATGGCATAGGTCAAAAGGGTTAAACCTCCTAAAAGACTGAGGTACCAAAAATAGATAGGAATTACACTTTTGCCCTTTCTCTCCGAAGCGACCCACTGGATAAAAAATCTCATAAAAAAGCATACTTGTCCCCCAAAACCGATGATTAACCATGCGTTCACCTGATAACCTCCTCTATCTCGTAGTCTAGGTGCCGCCTCTTCATCCAGCGGACGGCCAAAAGATCGACAAAACTCCTGATGATTCTGTTCCTTATGTTGTATTTTGTCCTGCCAAACTTCCGCGGACGGTGGTTGACCTTAATCTGGGTTACTTTGAAACCCTCCATCTTCAGCAGAGTTGGTAGAAAGCGATGCATGCCGTTGAAGAGCTTCAATCTTTTCAGACACTCCCGCTTGTATGCCTTCAGGGAACAACCGGTATCAATGATATCCTCCTGGCTCAACTTATTCCTTACGAAATTGGCAATTCTTGAGGAGGCGATCTTTATCCATGGATCCCTCCTCTTATACCTCCACCCACACACGACGTCGAACTCTCCTATTTTTTCCAGAAGAAGGTGTATGTCTTTAGGGTCATTCTGCAAATCAGCATCCATGGTTACCACAATATTTCCTTTGGCAATCTTAAAACCAGCATCGAAGGCCGCCGTTTGTCCTCTGTTTTCTTTGAAACGAATTACCTTTATCTTTCGATTGAGGGAGGCGACACCTTTTAATATTTCAAAACTACGATCTCGGCTTCCGTCATCTACAAAGACAATTTCATAAGACCTACCCAACTTATCTAATTCACCCTGTAATTCTGACAACAGGGGTAAGATGTTGTCTTCCTCATTATAGACCGGGATCACGATGGAAATATCTGTTGGCATATTCATATTTTCAAATTTTTTGGCAAATTTTCAAAGAAGTATAATTATAGGCCTGTCTCCTCTTTTTTTCAATTCCAATGATCAGCAGCCTAAAAATACAGGAGAGATTGCTTCATCACCAAGCTGAGGAAGGGGCGCTTTATCTGTAGGGTACATCTTACATCTCCTTTAACTTGCTGCCACCAACTCCTCTCTACCCTGATCACAGAATCTCTAATCTCTTTTCCTGCTACGGAAATCTGTATGTAGTGATAAAAGGCATTAGGGCACTTTAAACGTGCCCCTGCTCCTCCTGTTATGATATAAGTCACCCCATTGATGACCTCTCTGAAATAGCAATGGATATGCGAACAAAAGACATAATCCACACCAAATTCCTCCATCAATGCCATAAACTTTTCACCTACCCCTTTGGGAAGACAGTAGCTTTTGTCCTGCCGAGGGTCAAAAGAGGGGACATGCATGAAGAGGAAAATATGATTGGAGGATTCCGTAAGCCGCAGCAGTATATTCTTTAACCAAAGAAATTGCTCTTCGGTTATAGTGGATCTGGCGTCATTTAAGACTACGAAGGCAGCATCTCCCCAGGTGAACCAGTATTGATCAGGGCCACAATATTTATGAAAATTTTCCAAATCACTCCTGCCGCTATCGTCACATATATCGTGGTTTCCGGGGACAAAAAAGATGGGGGTTCTCCCCTTTAGCTGCGCCAATTCTCTAAAGAAAAAACGATACCTATCTTCTCTGTTTCGGGGGACAAAATCACCGACTATAACCGCAAAGGAATATCCCCTCCTCTCTATTTCTCTCAAGATGTTTTTGAAAACTCCCCATCCTTCTTTGTTATCTGCGAAGACAGCGAACTTAAATTGAGCAGGAACACTATCCCCTCTATTTACCGGAGGGGCCGGCCAATAGACAAAAGGGGGTTTTTCCCATCGAAGTAAGGGGAAAAACAGAAGAAAGACCGCCACCAAAAAAATCCCCTCAAGTTATTTATGCAATTTGTTTCTTTTAACATTTCTCTAAGATGTAATCAAGAAGATTGCCTCAGATCCCGCCTCGGCGCCTAATGTGCAGGGGGTAATCACCTAGAACATATACCATCCCTCCCAGGAGGCTGGAGGCAACGACTACCAGAAGCCCCAGAAGACCGAAGGCAAGGCCTCGAGAAGTCTCTACCCCCATCAAGTGGAGGAAGTAGACATATGAGCCTTCCCTCACCCCCATTCCATTGATACTTATGGGAAGGATACTGATCAAGTCCACTATGGGGACAATAACGAAGTAATATCCCAATGGAACCCCTAAATCCAGCGACGTCCCGATGGAGGCGAAGACAAGCACATTGAGCACTTGGAAGATGAAGGAGATGGCAAGGACCAAGGACATCCTTCTTGGATAGGACCAATAAATGGTAAAGTCACCTAAATTTATTCTCTGTGCCCATTTCGTCAACCAGGGCAGGAGTTTGACGAAGAGGGGAAGGGTGAAGACAATGGCCCACACGGCCGCACATCCTCCGATCATACCTATCCGCAACCAGAAGGGGATCACCTCTTTACCCAAAGAGGAGATTAAGGCCACAGTGGCGATGGTGGCCAGGGCTAACCCTCCGGTAAACCTCTCCGCCAAGATCGAATAACCTGCCCTCGCGCGGCTCTCGCTTCTGCCTGCAAGGAGGTAAACTCGCCCTACATCCCCCCCGATGCTTCCCAAGAGAAATAGATTAAAGAACATCCCGATGAAATAGTAGGCGAGGAGTTTCTTAAATCCCCTCTGAAAACCAAGGACATTGACCAGAAGCCCCCATTTATAAGTAGAGAGCACCTGTCCTACTAGATAAAGACCAAAGGCCAGGATGATATAGTGATGTCTTGCACCCCAAAAGGACTCCGCGAGGGAAGAAAGGGATACCTGGGAGAAGAGATAAACCAATATCACGAGGCTGAGGGTGATCTTTAAGAGGAACTTCCCGGCCTTCTTTTTATTCATGGGCCGATTTCCTCTAAAGAGATCGCCTTACCCCCGGCCCGCATTGATACCTCTCCTGCTTCCAGCACCTTTAAGGTCCTAAGGGAATTCCGCCCGCTGGTAGGAGGCTCAATACCTTCGGCGATAGCCATAATAAAGTTGAGACATGAGGTCCTTAGGGGCTCTTCTGAGCCAAAATCGGTTATTTCCCTCTCGACGGATGATTGGATAGGAATAAAGTTGGGGGTAGGAACTCCCTGCACCCGCTGTGTGGGTGGGGTTCCTAAATGATAGCGATAAAGAACAACCCGCCTCTTTTTGAACCTCCCCTCATAAAAGATCGCCCCTTTGCTGCCGACGATCACCAAAGAGGCAGTGCTTATGGGGTGAAACCAGCTGAGATGAATGGATACCGAAATATTATCCTCCATCTCCAGGGAGGCCAAGGCGACGTCCTCAATTCCATCTTGGAGATAGGCGTGGGCCCGAAGGGAGACAGTACGCACCTCTTGCTTTATGAGGTAACGCAAAATCGACAGATCATGGGGGGCGGAGTTCCACCATACATTAGACTCACACCTGATCCTCCCTATCCCTAGTCTCTCCAGCAGGACATGGTAAATTTTCCCCATTTCCCCTCCATCGATCATCTCCTTTACCACTTGCAGGGCGGGGTCGTATAAGAAGGTCTCGTCTACAAAGAGGACCTTTCCTTTCTCGTCGGCTAGCTCAACGAGTTTCTTTCCTTCTTGATAGGACATGGCCATGGGTTTTTCAATAAAGATATGTTTTCCTGCTGTTAGGGCCTTTTTCGCGGGCTGATAATGAAGGCTTGGAGGGGTGACGATGACCACTCCATCCACTGCATCATCTTGGAAGATTCGTTCGATGTCAGCGGATGTCTCCAATGAGGGGAAAAGCCCTTTTGCATCTTTTAGCGCCTCCTCATTGAGGTCGCAAAGTAGTTTGACCTCCACCTCTTCCAAAGTTGAAAAATTCCTGATGAGGTTTTTCCCCCAGTAACCTCCTCCCATGACCGCAAGTCTTATCTTATGACCCATGTTAGATCTCCTTTCCCTTGAAAACCCCTTCATGCTGTGCTCGCAAAAATCTTCCCAGATTGAGGTAGATAGTCCAACACAGCAGATTCAATATGCTTGCTAGCAGAAAGAAGGCGAGGCTGAGCTTGTCAGCAGATATTGCAAGGTAAAAGAGGCAGCCCAAAGAAGCTACCGACGTCAACAGACGAAGGTTCTTAAAACGTTCAAACCAACCGCGGACATCCCTAATGACGAATCTTATTGTTAACAACTCTCGGATTACCTCAAAAACCCTTCCGAGACCATAGTGTGAGGTCCCATGTTGTCTTCTACGGTCTTTAACGATGACTTCAGCTACTTCCTCCCCCTTTACCCCAAAAAGGGCAGGCAAAAAGCGGTGGAAACCATGGGGGATGGGAAATCCCCTTACCAGTGAGGCTTGATATCCCTTGAGCCCACACCCGGTATCGTGTATCTTCACCCCAGTGATTTGGGAAATTATCCAATTAGCCACTTGTGAGGGGAGTACCCGCTGCCAATAGGCCTCTTGGCGTTTTCTCCGCCACCCACTCA
>QMLM01000078.1 GCA_003646745.1 Deltaproteobacteria bacterium
GTTAGCGTACCCGCCAGGTTGTCCCCTTAGGGGTGTCCTCCAGGACGATCCCATGAGAGGCGAGCCTTTCCCTGATCTCATCGGCCCGGGCCCAGTCTTTTTGCTGGCGTGCCTTATCTCTTTCTTTGATCAAGTTCTCGATCTCCTTTTGCGTTAAGGGGATGTCTTTTGCCCTCCGCCTCTTTTCCCCTTCTAGAAAGACATGGGGGTCTTCTTGGAAGATGCCCAGGATCTTACCCGCCTCTAAGAATGCATCCCTTCCCCGGCGAAGTAGAAATGGGGTGTGGGCAGAAGGGTTTTGGAGGAGGCGGTTTAGATCCCGGCTTAGTTCAAAAAACGGGGCGAGAGCACGGGCGGTGTTAAAGTCGTCATCCATGGCCTCCTCAAAGCGGTGGGAGAATTCCTCCACCCTTCTATAGATCGCCATCTCTTCAGGGGAAAGTCCACCCCTTGCATCGATCTTTTCTACCCCCTCGTCGAGGATCTTGTTAATTTCTGCCAGAGTTTGATAGAACCTCTCCAAGTTACGACGGACCACTTCCATTTCCTGACGGGAGAAGTCTATAGGGCTGCGGTAGTGGCGAGAGATGAGAAAAAGACGCACCACCTCTGGGTGGTAGTCCTTGAGGATCTCCTTCACGGTTAGGATGTTCCCCAGGGATTTGGACATCTTCTCCCTGTCGATGTTGACAAAGCCGTTGTGTAGCCAGTAGCGGACAAAGGGTTTCTCGGTAGCCCCCTCGGACTGGGCGATTTCATTCTCGTGATGAGGAAAGATGAGATCTTTGCCTCCACCATGGATGTCGAGGGTCTCCCCCAGATACTTTTGGCTCATGGCAGAACACTCGATGTGCCATCCGGGTCTCCCCCTCCCCCAAGGGGATTCCCAGGAGGGTTCCTCGGGCTTGGCCGCCTTCCAGAGAGCGAAGTCAAGGGGGTTTCGTTTTCTTTCGTCTACCTCCACCCGGGCCCCTGCCTTCATCTCATCCAGGCTCCTTTTGGAAAGCTTGCCGTATTCGGGGAAGCTCTCAACGGAATAGTAGACATCACCCCCCACTAGGTAGGCATGGCCTTTTTCAAGGAGTCGTTTTATCATTTCGATCATCTCAGGGATGTGTTCGGTGGCCCTTGGTTCAAAGGTCGGTTCCTGCAGCCCCAAGGCCCCCATATCAGTGTAAAACTCCTGGATGTATTTTTCGGCTATCTCATCTGTGCTAGTTCCCTCCTGCAAGGCCCGATTAATGATCTTGTCATCTACGTCAGTGAAATTGCGTACATACGTTACTTCATAACCTTTGTACTTTAGATATCGATAAATGACATCGAAGACTACTGCGCTTCGGGCATGGCCGATATGGCAGAGGTCGTATACAGTGACCCCACAGACATACATTCCTACGCGACCTTTCCGCAAGGGGATGAATTCCTCTTTCCTCTGGGTTATAGTGTTATAGACCTTCAACCCCATTTATGATCCTCCCAGTACCTCCTTTAATCTCTCCAAGATCACCTCCTTCCCCAAAAGGGGAAGGATATTTCGTAGCTCAGGCCCTTCCATCTTGCCGGTGAGGGCAGCCCTTATGGGGAAAAAAAGGCTCTTCCCCTTGAGGGCTGTTCGGGCCTGGAGCTTGGAAAAGATAAAGGGGAGATTTTTCTCATCTACTTCCGGCAGGTCCCTCACTACCTCTTCCATGGTTTTAATTACCTTAAGGGCACCATTTTCTGCTAGGGCAGCCTTGGCCTTCTCATCCTTGGGGATTTTTCCCGGCAGAAAGATGGGGAGGTACAATCCTACCTCGGCGAGGGTGGTGATGTTTTCCTTGATCACGTCCATGACCTGCGCTAGCCATCCCTCCTTCACCCCCTCCAAGGGGAAGTCCTGGAGGAAAGGACGGGCATGCTGCAATAAATCTTCTGGTTCCATCTTGTGTATGTGGACCCGGTTCAGCCAGCGCAACTTTCCCAGATCGAAGATGGCGGGGCTTCTGGCGATTTCCTCCAAGGAGAACCTTTCAATCATCTCCTCCCAAGACATCACCTCCCCGCCGCCTGAGCTTCCCCCTCCCAGCAATACCAAATAATTTGCCATGGCTTGAGGTAAGAACCCTTCTTCTCGATAGGCCTGAACTGACGTCGCCCCATGTCTCTTGCTCAATCTGGTCCCATCAGGGCCCAACAACATGGGGTGGTGAGCGAAGTGAGGAGGGGCAAATCCGAGGGCCTGATAGAGCAGAAGTTGCCTGGGAGTATTGGGAAGGTGATCTTCACCTCGGATGACGTGGGTAATCTCCATCAAGGCGTCATCTACTACAGCGGCAAAGTTATAAGCAGGTCTTCCATCAGAGCGCATGATAACGAAGTCTCCGATCAGGCTATTTTCAAATGTCTTTGCTCCGTGGATGATGTCTTCCACGACCGTGGTGCCTTCAGGGACCTTAAAGCGTAGGGAGGGCCGTCTTCCCTCCCTTTCCAGCTCCCTTGCCATTGTAGGTGATAGCTCCCGGCAACGTCCCAGATAGCGGGGTCTTTCCCCTTTGGCCAACAGCATTTTTCGCATTTGCTCTAATTCTTCTGGTGTACAATAGCAGGGGTAAACCTTCCCCTTCTCCAGAAGCCTCTGGGCATATTCTTGGTAGATGTTCCCCCTCTCGGACTGAAGATAAGGTCCATATCTTCCCCCAACTTCTGGTCCTTCGTCCCAATCTAATCCCAGCCAGCGCAGGTCTTCCATGATCGCTCTCTCTGCCCCGAGATCGAGCCGAGCCACATCGGTATCCTCAATTCTGAGTATAAAGGCACCGTCATGTTTTAGGGCAAACAGTTTATTATATAGAGCAGTTCGTGCATTTCCTATATGCAACATCCCCGTAGGACTTGGGGCGAATCTAACCCTAACTCTCTTCATCTGCTCTCCAAAAGGACAATGGCGTAGGCGGCGATTCCTTCTTCTCTGCCTATGAAGCCCAGTCTCTCTGTAGTAGTGGCCTTGATGTTCACCCTCTCTTTCTCTACACCCAGGGTCTCAGCGATTCTTTGCTTCATTTGGGAGAGATAAGGCGTCAACTTGGGGGTCTGGGCTACTATAGTAGCATCGATGTTTACTACCCCGAATCCTTTATTTTTTGCCAATTCGGTCACCTTTCGCAACAGCAACAAGCTATCTATATCCCTGTACTGAGGATCAGAGTTGGGGAAATGTACTCCAATGTCCCCCTCGGAGATGGCCCCTAAGAGGGCATCACATATGGCATGAACTAAGACATCAGCATCTGAGTGCCCCAATAGACCCCGAGGATGGGGAATCTTTACTCCCCCGAGGATTAAGGGACGTCCAGGCCCCAATTGATGGACATCATACCCTGTCCCCACCCGCAATTTCGCTTTCCCCAACTCCTCAACCATGGGTCCTGCCCGCCTGCAATGTGGGCTCAAAGGAGATAACTTCGTCCTCTCTGGGCCGGGCGAAGATCATCCTACCTGCCGTGGTCTGCAATACGCTGGTGACCACTACATCGAGTTCCCTACCGATGAGTTTTTTACCTTCCTCCACCACTACCATGGTGCCATCGTCTAAGTAGGCTACGCCTTGTCCTGGCTCTTTGCCTTCCTTAAGGATTTGAACATGAATTGTCTCCCCCGGCAAAACCACCGGCTTCAAAGCATTGCTCAGCTGGTTTATATTTAAGACCGTCAGTCCTTGGAGCTCTGCCACTTTATTTAGGTTGTAATCGTTGGTGATGATTCTGCCGTTTAATCTTTTAGCCAGCTCTACTAACTTAGCATCCACCTCCTTTAATTTTGGAAAGTCCTGATCCGATATTCTCACCTCCACGTCATTTTGCTTTTGCATCTTGTTGAGGATGTCCAGGCCTCTTCTCCCCCTATTTCTCTTAAGGGGGTCGGGAGAGTCAGCGATATGCTGTAATTCACGCAGGACGAACTGTGGAATGATGAAAGGTCCTTCTACAAAACCTGTTTCACACACATCAGCTATCCTACCGTCGATGATGACACTGGTGTCCAAGATCTTGGGCACTTCTCCTTGGAACCCGGTTTTGCTCAAGATCCTCCATGTAGCTGGGTTGAATTCCTTTCCCTTCCGCACTCCGATCATGATCCCCATATATGCCGTCAGGAGATAGATAAGAGAGTAGAGGTGAGTTTCCTTCCAGCTTGACGGGAGAAAGAATTTTACGGCCAAGAAGGTGAGGGAAAAGGCCGTAATCAATCCGATGATTCCCCCTACAATCCCTTTGCCTGAAGCCCTTTTTATGCCAATCTCCAAAAGAATTGCTATTGCAGCGACCAACCCCCCACCAAATCCTCCCCAGATGGAGGAGGAGGGGGAGTTGATGAGTTCTGGTCCTATGTATGCCCCGGCAACACAACAGAATATTACCAAGGTTATACGGGTTATAGCCAAACCTGCTTTTCCCATTTGACACCTCCTGATCGTTTGCTGTGGTTATTTTTTGAGCTAAATCTTCTAAGGCGAGATAAAGGGAAGGAACATAAGCTATCTACTAATTAAAGTAAAGGTGGCGCACTAATGTACTGGAAAATTATGGATAATAAGGCCTTTTTATTTTAAGGTAAAATGCCCTGGATTTCCTTCCCAATCTCTGCCTCTTCCGCCTCCTTGGAGATGGCCAACTCCTTTATGAGGAGTTTCTTCGCTGTATCCATCAGCTTCCTTTCGCCAAAGGAGAGCCCCTTCTCAGCCCTAAGGAAGTAAAGTTCACGGAAGACCTTGGCCACCTCAAAGATGGATCCACTTTTTATTCTCTCCATATAGCCGCGATACCTTTGGTTCCACGGCTGGTGATTGTTAGGAATCTCCTTTTCCTTTAGAATTTCGTATACCTCTGGGATCTTCGCCGGATCGATCACCTCTCTCATGCCAGCCATACGGGCGCTTTCTGTTGGAACCATGATGGTCCTTTTCGTGTCTAGGATCCTGAGTATATAGAAATCTTGGACCTTTCCCCCCATTTCCATTCTCTCAATGGCTTCGATAACTCCTACCCCGTGACCAGGATAAACGGCGAAATCCCCCACCTCAAACATCTCACCCACCCCTTTTATTTGGTTTTTTATTTCACCCCTTTACAGTTAATTTTTTAAGAGATAGGTTTTGCCACGTCGTTTATCTGAAACCCACCCCCCTCTATTACTTTTGCTACCGAAGCATCGATGCCAAATAATTCGAAAACTTTTATTTTCCCAATGGGCTTTGTACCTATTAAATCACCAGCGGGGTATACTTCGAGCAGATCTCCTTCTTTGAGACCGGTTTGATGACCAGCATTCAGGTAGACCTTTTCACCTTCTACTAAAGCGATACGGGCAAACCACTCCATCCTGTTTATCTCCTCAGCGACTTGGGCGAGTATTTGGTCTATCGCCAGATCAACTGCCCTGTACCTGGCCTTTTCTTCACTGAGCACCCCCAACTGTTCGCTTTCAGCAAGGGGATTGGTGATGGCGAATTTCTTAACAATGCATCCCCGGGCGGCATCTATAAATTCAACCTCTATTTGTACTATAGCCATAGAGCTTTTCTCTCTCGGGGTTGGGGCAGAAGAGGTGGCGAAAGGGCCATAGACAGCTCCCATTATAATTCCTTGAATTCCCAGGGTCTCATTTAGCAACTTCGCCTTTGAGGGGTCTTTTAGATCCTCAACAGTAAGCCCAAGCTCTTCACAAGTGTGTTTGACCGTTTCCCGATCCATCACCAGAGAGGTAAAGACCTTTTCCTCCATCTTTTTGGCCAATCTTTGCGCTATGATCTCCCCAAATCTCTCATAAGTAAACTGGGTGAGATCCTCAAATTTGAGGATAGCGACTTTTCTTTTTAGATAAGGAAATTTGATATGCCTCTTTTTTACTACTGAGGAAGGAGGCCTCTGTTCCTTTTTCTTTATCAGTTGTTCTTCCGTTTTTTGCACCCCTTTGCCTGGGGTTCTTTTTACCCTCTCTGCTTCTAAGGAGAGGGGTTCTACTTCTCCGGCCAAGTATTTTTCTACTTTTACGTATCTAAACTTTGTGTTCCCTCTTTCATCTTTTCCTGCATGGACCTTTATATACTTTTCCCCATCAATGACATATATGTCCTTGTCCACAAGTTTCGCTAGTTCCTCACCTGAATATGGAGATCTCTTTCCCCACGGCAAGAAGGAGCATCCCATGGCCGAGGCCAAAAATAAGACCAATAGTAACCCTCCCCTTGTCATTACCCGCACAATCTCCCCCCCTTCAGCTAGATCATAAAGGGCTTACCCTTCTTAAGCAATTTATTTGGAGGGAACCCTTCAGCGAGGTTTTGGAAATTATACCAGAAAGAAGTGGAAAAAGCAAGGACAACATTGCCGAGGAAAATGAAAAAGACCTTTATGTTGACAATGAGGTTGTTTCAAGGTATTATTTAAATAACGATAAGATCAAGAAGGTATTGATGCTTAAGAGGGTTTTTTTACTTTTTCTCGCCTTTTCTGCGTTTGTCTCCATCCTTTCCGCCCAAGGCAATTTCATCTATCTTATCAAGATTGATGGAATTATCAATCCGGCTACGGCAGGATTTGTCCTCGAGGGTATCGAGAGGGCAGAACAAGATGGGGCCTCATGTCTGGTAATCCAAATGGATACTCCTGGGGGGCTGATGGAATCTATGCGTTCTATTGTAAAGCGCATATTGGGCTCAAAGGTGCCTATCATTGTATATGTAGCCCCCAGTGGATCTCGAGCTGGATCAGCTGGGGTCTTCATTACCTTAGCCGCCCATATAGCTGCTATGGCCCCAGGAACCAATATAGGTGCGGCTCACCCTGTGCAGATGGGCGAGAAGAAGATGAGCAAAGAGATGGAGGCCAAAATCCTCAACGATACTGTGGCCTACATCAAGACTATAGCCAAACAGAGAGGCAGAAACGCGAAATGGGCCGAAAAGGCGGTGAGAAAAAGTGTCTCCGTTACTGAAAAGCAAGCTCTGAGATTGGGGGTGATCGACCTGATATCACCTACTTTGGAAGATCTTTTAAATAAAGTAGATGGGAAGCGGGTGAAGGTTGCCCCTGCAAAGGTCATTACCCTAAAGGTAAAAGGTCTGGAGATAAGGACCCTTGAGATGTCCTTTCGTGACCGGCTTCTTAATACTATATCTAATCCCAATATCGCCTATATACTTCTGATGTTGGGAATTTACGGCCTGTTTTTTGAAATCGCTAATCCAGGAGTTATTCTACCGGGTATAATCGGGGGAATATGACTTATTTTGGCATTTTTTGCCTTTCAGATGCTGCCGGTCAATTATGCGGGGATCGCTCTTATCGTATTAGGGATCATCATGTTTATCGCTGAGATTAAGGTTACTAGCTATGGGATGCTTTCTATCGGGGGGGTAATTTCACTCCTTTTGGGTTCCATCATGCTGATAGAGAGCCCGGCGGAGTACCTGCGCATATCCTTTTGGA
>QMLM01000079.1 GCA_003646745.1 Deltaproteobacteria bacterium
TCATTAATTGGGTAACAACATCTGGTGGGGTCAATATGGCTGCAACAGCGAAAATGCCAAGGATGACGTATCTTCTATTACGGGAGAGCATCCGATGGTCGACTACACCGAGCTTGGTGAGGAAGAGGATAAAGAGGGGTAACTCGAAGATTAGACCGAAGGTGAGCAGGAGCATGGAGCAAAAGGATAAGTATTCCTTAAGCTTTGGTGCCGGCCTTATAAAGTCCGTAGCAAAGCCGAGGAAAAATTTAAAACCGAAGGGGAAGACGATGAAATACCCAAAGGCAGCACCGCCGATGAAGAGGAAAGTAGAGATAATGACGAAGGGTATTACGTATCTCTTCTCATGGCTATAGAGGGCCGGGGCGACAAAAAGCCAGAGCTGATATAGGACAACCGGAGAAGCCAAAAAGATCCCTGCCAATAGTGAGACCTTTAGATAGGTAAAAAAGGCTTCGGGAAGGCTGGTGAAGATCATGCTTGCCCCTGGAGGCAGGGTCTTTTGTAAGGGGATCATCAATAGCCAGAAGATCTCTTTCGAAAAGATATAACAGATGCCGAAACCTATCCCCACAGCGATCAAGGATATGATCAATCTCTTGCGGAGCTCTTCTAGGTGTTCTATAAAGGTCTGTTTCTTTTCCTCCATCAGCTACTAATTTTAGAGGGTCTTTCTGCCTTTCCCTCCTTTTCTTTTTCCTCCTCACACATGAGCTTTTCCTTTAGGGCCTCTTTTAGCTCCTGTTCATTGGGGATCTCCTCTTTAATGGGTTCGATTTCCTCGGAGATGGTCTCCTTCAACTCATCGGTGGTTTTGCGCAACTCACCCATTGTCTTACCCAGTGATTTGGCTAATTGGGGAAGTCTCTTCGGACCGACCAATATCAGGGCAAGGCCCAAGATGACTAATAGCTCTGACATACCGATGCCGAACATCTCTTCCTCCTTTGAGGAAGTTTGAAAAAGTGTCAAAAGATATTAACATATAACTCCTCCTTCCACAATGCCTTTATCGCGGTGAAAAAGGTTGAGGAGCCAGGTGTTTTGTTATAGGGTATAACCCAGGAGATACATGAGACGCAAAGAGATCATTTCATGGGCACTCTATGATTTTGCCAATACCATCTTTTCGGCCAATGTCATCTCCATTTATTTCCCCCTCTGGTTAACCCAGGAGTTGGGGGGTGAACAGATACACTATAGTCTGGCTATCTCCGCCTCCATGCTGGCGGTGGCTTTTACCATGCCCCTTCTCGGGATCCTGTCCGATAGATGGGGCAGAAGGAAACCCCTGCTGTTTCTGTTTACCTTAGCCTGTGCCTTCGCCACTGGTGGATTGGGTACCTTGGCCGATCTCTCTTTGGCCCTTCTCTGTTTTGCCTTGGCGAATTATGCCTATCAGGGAGGCCTGGTCTTCTACAACGCCCTTTTGCCCGGAGTAAGCTCGGAGGGTGAATTGGGCAGGGTATCGGGCCTAGGGGTAGGGCTTGGTTACCTAGGAGCCATCTTAGGAGTAGTCATGGTCACCCCCTTTGTTTCTGGAAGGCTTTGGGGTTGGGATGTCCCCTTTCTCACAGAGAGGGGTAATGCAGCTTCCTTTCTTCCCACAGCCCTGCTTTTTTTACTGTTTTCGCTGCCAATTTTCCTATGGGTCAAAGAGCCCGCTGAGGAAGGCATCTGGAGGGAGAAAAGAGTATGGAAGGCACTGCTACAGATTAAGGCCCATCCCCAAATCCTCAGATTTCTCGTCGCCAGGTTTTTTTATCTGGATGGTATCAACACAGCTATCGTCTTTATGTCGGTATATTTGGTAAATGTAGTGGGATTCAGTGGAAAGGGTGAAGTCCAGGATTTCTTCATCGTCTCGACTACCTTTGCTATTTTGGGAGGCATCGGCTGGGGTGTGTTAACAGATCGCTGGGGCCATAGGAGGACCCTTTCCTTAGTTCTTTTGCTTTTCACCTCGGCCATTATAGCGGCGACATTGGCGACAACTAAATTCCTTTTTTGGTTCATCGGACCCCTGATAGGGATTGCCCTGGCTGGTGTGTGGACATCTGATCGCCCCCTGCTCATCACCCTTTCTCCCCCTGGGATGTACGGTGAGTTCTTCGGCCTGTACTCTCTGTCCGGGAAGCTCGCCGCCATCATCGGTCCCCTTCAATGGGGGATATTGGTAAAGCTTTGTGAGCCCTTAGGCCTTTGGAAATACCGGATAGCCATCTTCTCCTTGACCCTCTTCTTTGTCCTAGGTCTCCTGATCCTGAGAAAGCTCCCCCGATAGCTTAGATCTCTATCCTCATCATATCCTCGGCCAGAAGCACCTCTCCCTGATATACCCTCTGGCAATCTCTTTTTATATCGAACTGATCGCAGGGAGGATAAAAGTGGGTGAGGACCAATCTCTTGCAGCCTGCCTCCTGAGCAATTCGGCCTGCCAATGAGGGGGTGAGGTGGCCTTTTACCTTCATCATGTCCGGGAAGGAGGCCTCCAAGAGGAGAAGATCCGCTCCCCTTGCCAGTTCCACAATGTTATGACAATAATCGGTGTCACCCGAGTAGACAAAGATCTTCCCCTCGGGTGACTCCAACCTATAACCCACGCTTTCAGGTGCATGCTCCAAGGGGAGGGTGCTGACCCGCAGCCCCGCCAGCTCCATATCATCGGTGAGGACTTCTTCGATATGGATGTGGAAGGTCTCTGGTTCTACCCAGGTTCCGTAAACCCACCTTAACCCCTCGAAGTAGTCCCGAAATCCCCTGCCACCGAGGATGAGGAGGTCCCTCTCCCTAGGGTCCTCTTTATACCTGCAGGCGAAGATTAACGGCACCAGGTCACCTACGTGGTCGGGGTGGATGTGGCTATAGAGGATGACGTCGAGGTCCTTGTAGCTCACCCCTGCTTGCAACATCCTCACTAGGGTACCTGAACCGCTATCTAGGAGAAGGGATTTGTCGCCAGCTTTTAACAGAGCGGCAGGGGAGCCTCTCCTGAGGGAAGGAACTCCCGTACCTGAGCCCAGGATGATCAATTCCATCTATTCACCCCGCGCGCTTCTATTTTTGTCTTTTCTCGCCCATGGAGAAGATACCATCAGCCCTGGTGGGATTCAAGGAGTAAAGATCTTGAATTTCCTGCCAAAGGGGAAATACTTTGGAGTTCCCCTGCTTAGGGTTCTTATTATCTTTAATAGGGAGAGATTTGCTGAGAAAAGTTGAGAAAAGAAGAAAAAAATTAGATAAATTTCCCCCTTGAAAAATAGAGGGCAGCGTTATAAGATGGCTTCGTTCATCTTCCCTAGAAAGGGGGACGGAATGATATCTCCCCAAGGCTGGAGGGAAGGTCCTTCGATGCTTCAGCTCTCTATTTGGTATGAGTTTAATCGAGCCCTTGCCTCTGCCAAGGACATAAGCTCCATCTTTAATAATGCCATGGCCTTTTTGGAGGAGATCATTGAGATCCAAAATGGGCTGTTGGGCATCTTGGATAAGACCACCGATGAGGTGGTCGTGGAGGAGGTCTATGGGCCAGGTTTGCAGGCAGTAAAGGGGAATCGGTGCAAAGTAGACGAGGGGAAAAGTGGAGAGGTCATACGTCTTGGTTGTCCTGCAGCGATTTCGGATCTTTTGGGAGAACCCCTTTTGCAAGGGATAGATGAAGAATTTCGCCGTTCAGGGCCTTCATTTATTTATGCCCCCTTGAGGTGGGGGGACAATTCCCTAGGTATTTTGGGGATCGGTCACCCCTCGCATTCGGCAGAAGAAGGTCTAAAATTATTGGATACAGTTGCTTCATTTATCTCCCCTGCCTTAATGGTGGTCCGCTGGGGCGAAGAAACACCCCTGGATGAAATCCTGAGGCGCAAATTGGAGGCAGCGATTGAGCGCATGGATCTGCATACCGAGAGTCAGGGGAGCCTTATGGCTGATGTCATCGCCCTAGTAGAGCGGACCCTTATCCTCACGGCTTTACGCAAGGCGGACTATGTACAAGTAACTGCTGCCCGCTTTTTGGGCATAAACCGAAACACCCTGCGCAAAAAGATTAAGGAATTAGGGATTCCTCTCCCCTAGATCTTTGTAGCATATTCAGCTACCATATCCCCTACTTCTTCAGTGCTGTATCCCATCTGCCCGGCTGATAGGCTTTTTAGGTGTCCCTCCAATACCCGTATTACCGCCTCCTCTACCCGCCTGGCTGCTGCCGCTTCCCCTAAGTGATCGACCATCATTTGACATGCGCAAATAGCCGCCAGGGGGTTGATGACATTTTTACCTGCATACTTGGGGGCGGATCCTCCAATGGGTTCAAACATAGAGGTCCCCTCTGGGTTAATGTTTGCCCCTGCCGCGATGCCCATCCCGCCCTGGATTATTGCCCCTAGGTCGGTGATGATATCCCCAAACATATTGTCGGTGACGATGACGTCGAACCATTCGGGATTTTTTACCATCCACATGCAGATGGCGTCGACATGGGCATAATCGGTTTTCACATCGGGGTATTCCCCAGACAGCTCTTTAAAGACCCTTTCCCATAGGTCAAAGGCGTAGGTGAGGACGTTCGTCTTGCCGCAAAGGGTCAACTTTTTATCCTTTGCGCGTCGACGGCAGAACTCGAAGGCGTATCGAAGACAGCGCTCCACCCCTTTGCGGGTGTTGATGGATTCCTGAATGGCCACCTCGTCAGGTGTACCTCTCCTCAAAATCCCCCCGGCACCGGCATAAAAACCCTCTGTATTCTCTCTGATAACCACAAAATCTATCTCCTCCGGTCCCTTGCCCTTAATGGGGGTCTCGACCCCTGGATAGAGCTTGATCGGCCTCAGATTTATATACATGTCGAGCTCAAACCTAATTCGCAAAAGGATCCCCTTCTCCAGAATCCCCGGTTTGACCGCAGGGTGGCCGATGGCACCGAGGTAGATGGCATCCATCTGACGCAGTTCTTCCAGGGCTGAATCAGGTAGGGTCTCCCCTGTTTTGAGATAACGCTCTGCCCCGAAATCATAATAGATGAGATCCACCTTAAACCCCTCTATATCAGAGACTGCCTTGAGGACCTTCACCCCTTCCCTTATCACCTCTGGTCCAGTTCCGTCTCCAGGTATTACGGCGATCTTATATGACCTGTGCATCTACTTTTCCTCTAACAAAGGTTTTTTGATTATCCCTTCACGCAATATCTTCGGCGGGGTTTCTGTGAGATCGATTACCGTAGAGGCCACCCCCGCTACCTCTCCCCCATCGATTATTAGGTCCACCTGCTCGCCAAAGATTTGGTAGATCCTTTGGACATCGGTGAGATCTGCCCTCCCTGCAAGGTTGGCGCTGGTAGAGGTTAAGGGGGTATCCAGTCCCTCCAGTATCATTCTGGCAATGGGGTGAGAGGAGACCCTCAGACCTATCTTCCCATCTTTGCCTTTAAGGGGGAAGGGGAGGCCCTCCTTGGCCCAGAAGATGAGGGTTAAGGGTCCGGGCCAATACTTCTTCGCCAAAGTCCTTCCCAATGGTGGGACTTCTTTGACGAAGGCCGCCAGCATTCCTACATCCTTGATCAAAAAGGGAATAGGCTTGTCCTCTTTCCTTCCTTTTATTTCATACAATCTCTTTATTGCTGTAAGGCAAAAGGGATTGGTCCCAAGACCGTATAGGGTCTCAGTGGGATAGATCACTACCCCTCCCTCCTTCAACACCTCAACTACCTCTTCAATAAGCCTGAAGGATGGTCTTTGGGGATCTATTCTCAGGATGTTGGCCACCTTAGCCTTGTGCACCTTTTTAAGGCCTCAAACCTCCGAAGAGGCTATTTCTCGTTCAGTTTTGCGTCCATCTCCTCCACCTGGCGAGCCAGTTCTCTCTTATACTCCAGCAGCTTCTGCTTCAGCTCTGGATGATGGATAGATAGGATCTGTACCGCCAAGATACCCGCATTTCTGGCCCCAGTCCTTCCTATGGCCATGGTGGCTACAGGTACACCGGAGGGCATCTGAACAGTGGCCAAAAGGGCATCTATCCCCTTCAAGGGGGTAGAGTCAATGGGGATACCGATGACCGGTAGCACAGTCTCGGCAGCGATAAAGCCAGCCAAATGAGCAGCTCCTCCTGCACCGGCGATAATAACCTGTATACCCCGTTGTTGGGCACAGCGAGCGTATTCCCTTGTTTTTTCGGGTGAACGGTGGGCTGAAGTTACGGTTATCTCATAAGGGACCTCGAAACGCCTCAGCACCCCTGCTGCCTCCTCCAATACAGGCAGGTCAGAGGAACTCCCCATGACGATGCCTACCAATGGATCTTTCAACATCTATTCCTCCCCTCGACCAAGGGCCTTTTTGCCTATATCCCTTCGGTAGTGTACCCCCTCCCAACTTATCTTGGAAACGGCCCGGTAGGTGGTCTCTATGGCCTCTCTTATACCTTTTCCCAGGCCGGTGACCCCCAATACCCTCCCACCGGCGGTCAGATATCTACCGTTCTCAAAGGCGGTGCCGGCGTGAAAGATGTACACACCCTCCGTCCTCTCGGCCTCTTCCAACCCTTGGATCACTTTCCCCTTTTCATAGGTGCCGGGATAACCTCCGGAGGCCATCACCACACAGACGGCGGCCTTTGGATCCCACGAGATCTCCAGCCCGGCGATATCTCCCCTGATACAGGCCTCCAAAATGGGGACCAAATCCCCCTTCATTCTCACAAGAATGGGTTGGGTCTCAGGGTCTCCAAAGCGACAGTTGAACTCCAAGACCTTGGGCACTCCTTCTTGGATCATCAAGCCCGCATAAAGGGCTCCCCGGTAAAGGTAACCCTCAGCGGCCAAGGCCTTAATAGTGGGGATCATGATCTGTTGCATGATCCGGCGGTGGACCTCCGGACTGACTATAGGGGCAGGGGAATAGGCCCCCATCCCTCCGGTATTGGGTCCTTCGTCGTTGTCATAGACGGGCTTGTGGTCCTGAGAGGAAGCCATAGGTAACACTGTGCTGCCGTCGCTGAAGGCAATAAAGGAGGCTTCCTCTCCTAACAATCTTTCTTCTATCACCACCCTCTTGCCGGCCTCACCAAAGACCTTTTGTACCATAATGCGATCTAAGGCCTCCAGGGCTTCTTGAACCGTGTTAGCCACCGTAACTCCCTTCCCAGCGGCTAGGCCATCGGCCTTTACCACGATGGGCGCACCTTTTTTTCTGATGTAGGCGGCCGCCTCATCCCTGCCCTCAAAGACCCGGTATTCGGCGGTGGGGATGCCGTATTGTTTCATCAGTTCCTTGGCGAAGACCTTGCTTCCCTCGATCTGAGCAGCGGCCATATTGACCCCGAAGATCGTGAGTTCCTCCGCTTGGAAGAAGTCGACAATACCCATGGTCAGGGGA
>QMLM01000080.1 GCA_003646745.1 Deltaproteobacteria bacterium
ATTGCTTTCTTATCTTTATAGGGACCTTGGCGAAGCCATATCCAGGCAGATCCACCAGGCATAGGGCCTGATTTACCAGATAGAAGTTTATCGATTGGGTCTTCCCCGGGGCAGAGCTAGTCCTTGCCAGTCCCTTGCGGTTTATCAGGGTGTTGATGAGGGAAGATTTTCCTACGTTGGATCTACCCGCAAAGGCCACCTCCGGGTGCAGGGCTGCGGGGTAGTCATCTCTGGTATAGGCGACCTTCAGAAATTCCGCACTCTTGACCTTCATTTTTAAAATCTTATACCAAATTGCGGCCAGAATGGCAAAGGCAGTGGATAGTTGAGGTCTTAGCCAATGGCGAGATAGGAGGTGATTTTTTTATTCAAACATAAACCCCTTCTCTTTGAAAAGCCTCAAGCAGGCATCTACCACCTGGGGATCATAAACTGACAAAAATTGTCAATTTGATAACCCATTTTTTTCCTTCTTTTGCTGTTTTTAGGGCCATCTTTGATCGCATATTTAAATAATTAAATGATATTAAGATGTTAAAAGTTATTTCTTGTGGTGGTGAAGGGGTTTGGGGCTGAGCCGATGATGTTACTCACCAATGTTCAGATAGGAAAGGGGCGGGAGGGACTTTGGTGGGTGTTGGAGGCCTATGTGACTCGCTGGAAGGTGGAGGAGACGATTCGTTTTATCAAGCAGAGTTATGATTTAGAGGACATCCGGGTGCTTACCTATGAAAGGTTGAGGAATTTGGCGGCTTTGGTGTTGGTGGTGGCATATTTCACTGCGGTGCATTTGGGGCTAAGGGCGAGGCTTGAGATCTTGGCCCGTTATGCCTTGAGGGCTGCCAGGAGGATCTTTGGGATACCTGATTTTCGCTACTATGCCTTAGCCGATGGGATCAGAGAAATACTTTGCAGGGTGGGTAAAGGCCTTTGGGTCAGAAACACCAAAGATCCACCCCTTCCCCAACTCTCCCTTTTCTGAAAAATGGGGAAAGTCCTGTATGCCTTCCTAGGTTGACTTTCAAGAAATTTCAGTTAAAATATAAATAATTTTTAAGAAGGATGTTCTAAATATGGGGATTTTAAAGTCTTAGCTTTGAAAAGCTGAGGAGGATTTTCATGGAGGATAAGCCCAAGAGATTAGGGGAAAAATTGTTGGAAAGGGGGCTCATCTCCCCTGAACAGCTTCGCATCGCCCTAGAGATACAGAAAAGCACTGGAGGACTTCTGGGGGAAATCTTGGTCGATTCCGGTTTTCTCAGCCAAAAGGATCTAGGAGCTGTGCTTTCTGAAGATGTAGGGGTGGTACACCTATCTTCCCTTGCCGACGTCATACCCGATCCAGCAGCCCTCAAGGCGGTACCCAAAGAGATCGCCCAGAGGCACAAGGTCGCCCCCTTGCTGTTGGAGGACAATGAGCTTACCGTGGCGGTAGTGGACCCGTTTGATGTAGTCACGGTAGATACCCTTAGACGGCTGACGGGGAAGATGGTCAAGACCCTGGTGGCCCCGGAGACGGAGATCCTGAAGATCATCGACATCTGGTATATAGAGGGGGAGGCCCTTTTTGATGATATCCTCAAAAAGGCTATTTCTTCGGCAGGGGCCCTAGGGGAGGGGGTCATCACAGAGGAGGCCCCTTTGGTAAAGTTGGTTAACTATCTCATCATAAATGGGGTAAAAGAGCGCGCCACAGATATCCATATAGAGCCGGAGAAGAATACGGTGGTGGTGCGCTATCGAACGGATGGGGTTCTGTATGTGAGGCAACTGTTGCCCAAGATCCTGGAAAAGAGCGTGATATCCCGCATTAAGGTGATGGCCGATCTCGACATATCTGAATCTCGCCTCCCCCAAGATGGAAGGGCGGACTTTCGTTTTGGGGGACGGGTGTTGGACCTTAGAATTTCCATCTATCCTACATCGCATGGTGAGAATGTGGTCATTCGTATCTTGGACCGGGAAAGGCTCATCACCCATATCGACGGATTGGGATTTTCGGAGCCGCAGTTGAAACTCTTTCGAAAATTGATCAGACGAAATCAGGGCATAATCCTTGTCACTGGCCCTACAGGTTGCGGCAAGACCACCACCCTATATGCGGCCCTCAATGAGATCAACTCCACTCAGATAAATATCATGACGGTGGAGGACCCCATTGAATATGAGTTGCTTTTCGTCAGACAATCCCAGGTCAACCCGCGCATCGGCCTCACCTTTGCGAAGGGGTTGAGGTCTATCTTGAGGCAAGATCCCGACGTTGTCCTGGTGGGTGAGATTAGAGATGGGGAAACGCTGGAGGTAGCCATGCACGCCGCCATGACGGGACACTTGGTACTGAGCACACTGCATACCAATTCGGCCCCTGGAGCTATATCCCGCCTTCTCTATTTAGGTGCAACCCCCTATGTGCTGGCCTCCACCGTGATCGGGGTGGTAGCCCAAAGGTTGGTGAGGGTGATATGCCCTGATTGTAAAAGGAGCTATTCTCCGACGGTGAAGGAGAGGGAATTGATTGAGGGGGCATTGAACGGCAAGGTTCAATTGCCCGCTCGTTGGTCCCTATATAAGGGAGAGGGTTGTAAAAAGTGTAATCAAACCGGATATATGGGCAGAACAGCAGTTTCTGAAGTCTTTGAAGTGGACAAAGATATCTTCAGCCTCATCTCCCGGGCAGCTACCACCGAGGAGATAGAACGAGCCCTAGAGAAGCAAAATTATATCACCATGTTTCAAGATGGTTTGATCAAGGCCTTACAGGGGATTACCTCTCTAGAAGAGATATTGAGGGTGGTTTAAAAATATGCCTCTGTATCACTTTCGTGCCCTAGATAAAGGCGGAAGGGTGACGAGGGGGGTCTTGGAGGCGGAGGATGAGAGGACCCTCTATCAGACCCTAAAGGACAGAGGACTTCTTCTGACAAAGGCTTCACCGCAGAGGAGGTTTTCCCCCAGGGGAAGGAGGGTGCAAAAGAGGTCTCTGGCAGAGTTCTCCCGCCATATGAATTATATTGTGAGATCCGGGATCCCGGTGGTTCAAGGGATGTTGGACATCAGAGATGCCACAAAGGACGCTGCTTTTAAAAATGTCCTGGAAATGGTCATCAGGGACCTCCGAGCGGGGCAATCCCTTTCCTTTGCCATGGCTCGACATCCCCATGTCTTCTCGAAGCTTTATGTAGCTGTGGTCAATGCAGGAGAGGTGGCGGGAAAATTGGATCAAACCTTTCAAGATTTGGCCGGCTATTTAGAATGGACCATGAACCTGCGTTCCAAGATCAGACAGGCCATCACCTATCCCATTATCGTCCTTATCCTGATCTCCATTGCCCTGACAATTTTTGTCACCTACGTGATCCCCAAGCTGGTCAAATTTATCATGGAGCTGAACAGGCCCCTGCCTTTACCTACAAAAATTTTGGTTTATTTCAACCAGTTTTTGATGCAATATTGGTATATTTTGGTTGGATTTGTTCTTTTTATTGTAATCTTTGTTGTGGTCAGTGGGTATTTTGAACGGATGCGCCTCTTTTGGGATCGCTTTAAATTGAAATTGCCCTATATTGGCTCACTTTTTGCACAATTAATTTTGGTCAGATTTGTCCATTATCTGGAGATGTTATATAGGGCAGGTATTCAGATATATCAGGTATTATCCATAATGAAGGAAGTGGTAAACAACAGGTTTTTCGAACAACGGATAGAACAGTTGAGGGGGTTGGTTTTGGAGGGTGAATCCCTCTCCAACGCCATAGAGAAAGTAGGAGTTTTCCCTCCTTTGTTTATAAGGGCCATAAGGGTGGGGGAGAGGACCGGTAGGTTGGACGAGGTATTAAAGGAATTGGGAGCGCAGTATGAGGAGGAGATAGACAGAAATCTGAAGAAGTTGGTTTCATTAATAGAGCCTGCGCTGCTCATTTTTGTAAGCGCGATCTTAATCCTGATCATCATCTCGGTGATCTGGCCGATATACACCATCTTAGGGGAGATAAAGTAGTAGATGAGATCCCGTAGAAAGAGATTGTATCTCCTTTATCTCAAAGAGGGAAAGGTCTATGGCCTGGCCTTTGCGGACAACAAATTCCTCAGCAGGATTGAGGCTTCTTTAGAGGAGCTTCCCTATTTGGGGCCTGATGGGGAAGGTTATCTCCTGCTGGCCGATGAAGAGGTACAATATAATGTTGTTTCCCTCCCCTCTTCTGCCAAGATTCAGCTTCGAAGGGTCATGATGCATGAGGCAGAGGGTATGTCGGCAACGCCCGCCTCTGAACTCATTTATAGATGGCGTATGGTGGGAAGCGGAGATGGCGAGGATTTTTATCTGCTTGCTGTCATCCCAGGAGAACTGGGCTCCACGCTCCTTTCTTCATTCCAAAATAAGGGGCTAAGACTGCAAAAGGTCATGACCTTCTTGGATCTCCTGATAGAGAGGGGAAGGGATGTGAAAGGCAGGGGAGGGGGATGTCAGATATTTTTCGAAGGGGAAAAGATCTACATCCTCTTTTTCCGAGATGGATCTTTTTTGTTCCATCGTATCTTCGAGTTGGCCCTTTCTCTGGGGGAAGAGCGCTTTGGCCAGGAATTGGTATTGGAGCTCAAAAGGTCTGTATTTTATCTCCAACAAAAACATAAGATACCCGTTGAGTGGATACAGGCTATCTCCCCACCCGATTGGCTTGATGAAAATTTGAAAAAAAGGATAGAGAAAGAGCTAAAGGCTCCTCTAGAAGTTGTTCATGGGGTCTTAGCTGAGCTGGGGCCCCTTGACATCCTAGCCGAGGGGATAAAGGTTGTCCCCAGGCTCCTTTCCTTTATCCCTGAAGAGGTTGAGCTAGGAAGAAGATTGGAGAGGATCTCCCCTGCGTTGAGTCTCTTTTTGGCCTTTTTGCTCATCTGCGGTTTGGTGTGGGTATGGTGGACATGGTCTAAAGTGAGGGATGAAGAGGCGGCATTGGTGGCACGCAAAGCTGCCTTGGAGCAAGTGGAAGACCTGCTGCAGCAGCGCCAAGGCCATTTGGAGGAGCTAAAGAGATTGAGAAAAGAGGCCCAGGATGTTTTCTCTTATCTGCAAAAGCGATCCCTCATTCACCTCCCATTGGAATCTCTTCCCTATCTCATCCCCCCTGAGATACACTTGGAGTCCTTAAGATGGATTTCAAAATCGGCCAATGCACAGCAGGGCAAATATAAGGGCCGAAATAGCGAGCCCTTCCCTCGACAAACGTTGCAGTTAACGGGCAGGGTTGATGGGCAAAGGTGGGAACAGAGGTATAAGGCCTTCTGGCAGCTTGTGGAGGCCTTAAGGAAAGCGCCCTTTGTACAGAGAGTGGATTTTGAGGCCGTTGAACTCCTAAAAAAGGGACTCTTTGCTCTGAGATTGGAGTTAAAAGGGATAAAGGCAGGGGTGGAAGATGAAGCTGCAGCAGTTCGCTAGGTCGTTAAAGTTACCCATTTTGTTGGTCATCCTTCTGGGATTGACGGTCTGCTATGGCCTTTTTCTCCAGCGCAAGATGGGGGCATTGAGAAGACTAGTCACACAGACTAAGCAGGAAGAAATAATTAGGGGGAGATTATTAAGAGATTTAAATCAACTGGAACAGGAGGCCGACAGGTATAGGGCCTATTCATTAGATACCTGGATACCCCTTTTCAAGGATTCCTTGCAGGTGAGGCTCTTTGTGCTGAGGTATCTCTCCAGCTTGGTTAGCAGGTATCATGGCGAGGGGCATGATATTGAAGTTTCAATGGGGGTCAAAGGGTCTAGCGGTGACGTAAACTACTGCGATGTTACGCTAAAGGTAAAATTCAAGTTCTACGCTGACATGATGGAGCTGCTGCGTACTCTAGAGCGAAGGAGTCCCCTCTTTATCGTTAAGGAGATAGGTTTAAATAAAGAGGGAAGTAAGATCGCCACTGAGTTCAAGTTGGTATTTGCCTATAGGGTGAAAAATGAGGTTGAAGGAAAGATTTGATTCAAAATACCTAGGCAAGATGGGCTTGCTCAGTTTGGTTGCTGTCGGTTTTATCTTGCTTTTCGTGTGGATATTCTCCCCCAGGCCAGTTGCTTCTCCCCCTCTAAAAATCCTTGAAAGGAATAAGACAGCAACTGCGAAGATGGATGCAGGGGTAGATCTCGTCGCCCAAGAAGAAATCGAGAGATACCTTTTGGCCATAAAGGAGAAGGGATACAAGGACCCCTTTCTCAGTCAGAAGGAAGTTGCGTGGGAGGCCTTTTTGAGCGAACTGCGCAGATTTCCCCACCTGCAGGGGATAATGGTCATAGGAGGTGAGAAGGTTGCCCTCTTGAATGGGCAGGTGAAGAAGGTAGGGGATGTTGTGGATGGATACACCATCGTCGGCATAGATGATGATGGTATCCGTCTATGGAAGGGGAAAAGGGGCCATTACTTGCCCTTATACCCCCTTAAGGAGAGAAGGCGATGAAGTGGATAGGTCTTTTGACGGTTGTGCTTTTCGGTTTTTTGTTGGGTTGTGCCACCACCCCCGAGAGAATAGAGGAAGGGGAGGGGCCCCGGATACCTTTGGAGCAAAAGGCCCCGGTCAGCAAGCCAGCTAAACCCCCCGCTCCTCCAGCTCCGTTGGTCCCCCTGAGAAAGCCCGCAGGGTATGCAAATCTGGAGATGTTGATTAGCGTAAATGTCAAGGAGGCAAGCCTAAAGCAACTGCTTCTCACCATGGCCGAACAAGCAGGAGTGAACTTGGTTATAGATGAGGACGTAGAGGACAAAAAGGTGACCGTCAATATCAAGAAGGTCCCCTTGTGGCAGGCCCTCAAGGCCATTCTGGGTGCCCACGGGTTATACTATCAGCCCTATCCCGGTTACATCCGTATCTCCCGGATGCTCACCAAATTTTTCCACATCGATTATGTGGTAAGTGTCCGAGGAGGGGAGAGTAGCACCTCTGTGGCACTCGTCTCAGGGGGTACCTCCGACGCTGGCGGGGCCACATCGGCAGGGGTTATCAATGTAACAAGCAGCGAGGAGATAGATTTTTGGAAGAACTTTGAAGAGAGGCTTAAAAATCTGATGAAGGACCCTCTTTATGACATCCTGCAGGCAGAATATAACCGCAAGAAGTTGAAGAAAGACCTGGCTATGCTCCCTTATGAGGAGGAATATGAAAAAGAGTTGCATAGGCATCAGTTGGAGATCTTTTCCTTACAGAGCAAGATCCTGGCGAAGCAGGTAGAGATGGGGATGCCTCCGGAGAAAGTCCCTGAGGCCAAGGAGATTACCCCAGCAAAGGTGGAAGCGGCCGAGGTCACCGCGGAGGAAGCCGCTAAGGCCGAAGAAGAGGTCCTGGTAGGATCCTACACCATTGACTCTCAGACCGGAACGGTGG
>QMLM01000081.1 GCA_003646745.1 Deltaproteobacteria bacterium
TGGCTCGAGCCGGCATCCTCTTTCACGAGGGGATATGCGGTTGTGGGGCCACGGTTGTACCCAGTGGTGTAGGCAACACCGATGCCCAGATCAAGACTATGCTTGATATAAAGGTCACCGGATATGCCGGGATGCCTAGCTTCTGGATTTGATGGCCCTGACGCTGCTCAGGTGACATGCTTTCCAGTTCGTCAAAAAAACTACCTTCTCTGTTAGCCACTTTTTTACCTCCTCCACCCCCTGATTTCCTCCACCTATATCACATGAAGGTTAAAATATCAAACCTTTTTCTCAGTACCTTTCGCATCCCCAAAAATACCCTGCCCTATATTGACGACCTAGCCCTTAAATGATATATGAGCCAAAAGGAGGAGGATGCAAATGAAGGTCTTAGGGGTAGTGGGCAGTGTCCGCAGGCTCGGTAACTCGGAGATCCTCACCAAGGAGGCCCTCATGGAGGCCGAGCAGGAGGGGGCTGAGGTGGAAATCCTCCGCCTTACAGATTATGAAGTGAGGGCCTGCCAGGGGGGCGGAACATGTCTCTTTCAGGGGAAGGATTGTGTCATAGAGGATGACGCCAGATTTATTTTTGCCAAGATGGCAGCAAGCGACGGGAGCAATGCCGCCGGGGAAGAGCTCGCCAGAGAGATCATAGAAGAAATGGATGGGTGGTGGTAATGGAAGAAAATGAAGAACAGAGATGGGAGACCATCGTTTATACGGCCAAAGAAGGAATTGCTACCATTCTCTTAAATCGACCTCGAAGCCTCAACGCCTTAGACCGCCAGATGTTCCTAGAGCTGCGGAAGGCCTTAAGGAGGGCAGCGGCCCTGGCCAAGAGGAATCTATACAAGGAGCTGAGTCTTGATATAAGGAGCGCCCTAGAGGTAGAGGCTGCCGCACAAAAAGAGTGCCTCTCATCAAATGGCCTCCCGAAAGACCCAGCCCTTACCAAAAAGGGCACAGATGAATGAGGAAAACCCTAAGGTCCGTCCCTTAGAGGCCTTCCCGGTACAGATATCAGGCAGGGAGATGATCGGGATCAAGGACCCCACCGGGATAAGTCCCGATGTTATCTTCGTCCCTCTGGAGGCCTTCTTCCTCATCAGTATGATGGATGGAACAAATAGCTTGCGGGACCTCCAGGCGGCCTACATGCGCAAATACGGACAACTGCTGTTCAGCGAGAAACTTGAGGAACTTATCGAACAACTGAACTCACATTATCTCTTAGAAAATAACCGCTTTAGGGATCAGCTGCGCCGACTTCAAGGGGAATTCAAAGAGGCGAAGATAAGGAAAGCCGCCTTTGCCGGCAAGGGATATGAGCGAGACCCAGAGAGGTTGAAGGCACAACTGCGGGAATACTTCATCGGGGATGAAGGTCCAGGACTTCCCGAAAAGGAAGGTGCGAAAAAGGAGGTGAGGGGAATTGTAGCCCCACATATAGATTTTGCTCGAGGAGGAACGTGCTATGCCTATGCCTACAAGGCCTTGGGAGAATCCATCGGCGCTGATCTATATATGATTCTTGGGACCTGTCATACCCCCATGGAGAAACCCTTTGCCTTTACCCTCAAGGCATTTGAGACACCCTTGGGGGAAACGGAAGTAGAGGAAGATTTGATTGAAGAGGTGGCACAACAACTCCCCTTCGATCCCTTTCTCGATGAGTTCTCCCATCGCCATGAGCATACCATTGAGTTCCAGCTGTTATTTCTTCAATTCCTTTGGGGAGGAGAAAAGGACTTCAAGATCTTTCCCATCCTCTGCGGTTCCTTCCAAGGGATGATCCAGCGAGGGATCTCACCGATGGAAGACCCCTTATACCAGGAGTCCATCTCCATTCTTAAGGAGGCCCTTTCCCAACTTCCTCATATAAGTATAATCGCAAGCGCCGACCTAGCCCACGTGGGACCGCAGTTTGGGGGAGCTCAAACAGTTACCTCCGGGGTCTTGGTAAAGACCAAAGTGGAGGATTTGGAGATGTTAAAATATGTGGAACAACTGAACGGAGAGGGGTTCTATCAATTCATCCTTCGCGAAAGGGACAGGAGAAACATCTGCGGTCTACCTCCAATTTATGCCTTATTAAGTCTCATAAGGGCACAAAAAGGGGAATTGCTGAGATATCAACAATGGCATGACCCGCATGGTATAGCAGCGGTGACCTTTGCCAGCATGGCCTTCTTTTGAGCTCACCCATAGATTGAAAAGGGGAAAAAAATAATTATCTTTCATAATAGATTAAGTGCAACAAATAAGCGACAATTACTTTGCCCTCGGCTTAAGAGATAAACTGGTCTGAAGGGAAAGGTCATGAACGGAAAAGACTTAGTGGAGATATCAGAAAAAGGGGCCAAAGAGATCCTTTTGCTAGCCGCAAAAGACCCCCAGTCTGGGGAAAGGACCTTCAACTCCCTCTCCTTTCCCCAGAAGATGTGTCTTATCCTTAGCTGCAGAGGCAAGGAGAGGGAGAAGCTGATCATAATGGCCAACGACGCAGATAGAATCGTTCAATCTCTTCCTGAAGAGGAGTTTTACTATACCATTAAAGAGATAGGGGAAAAAGATGCCTCAGCTCTGCTCTCCCTGGCCTCGGCGGAACAAATCACTTTCTGCTTTGATATCGAGGGGTGGAAGAAGGACAGGGTAAATCACAAAAGGCTTTTGGATTGGTGGGAGGTCATCCTCAGTTGTGGCGATGATAAGACCTATCAACTAATAAAGGAGATGGACGAGGAACTCCTTATCACTTTCTTTAAAGGGTATATAAAGGTAGCTAAGCCCGGCATAGAAATAGAGGGGGTCGAGATAGATGACGACTGGTTTACGCTGGACAATCAATATTACGTCAAGTTCAAAAACCCTAAACGTAGCGAAAAGATCTTTAGCCACATCCTAGAGCTCATTTTCAGAGAGGACTATGACCTATACTTCAGGATTATGGAAGGGGTCCTTTGGGGAATACCAGCAGAGCAGGAGGAATTGGCCTTCCGATGGCGCCAAAGCAGGTTGATGGACAAGGGATTCCCCGACCTCTACGAGTCGCTGGAGATATATCGCTGGCTCGATCCCTCCATGTTGAGGATAGATGAGGGAGCAAAAGACCTCAGTGATCCGGATGAGAGGATGAAAAAATGGGCTGAAATAGCTCCCAATTTTTATCTGGCCCCACAAAGCTCAGGCAGTTTTTTCTCTCAAGCTCTGAACATAAGCCTTGAGCAAGAAGGGATGGAGAACCTGAAAGGGGAATTAGTTTATCTCTGCAATAAAGTGATGGTAGCTGAAGGGGTAGATGTGTCCCAGCTAGAGGAGGTGAGGGAGGCTTTGGCCAATGTGTACCACTACCTCAACCTCGGCCTCTCTCATCTGGCCAAGGGGGATGTGCAAGAAGGAGTCAGAGGGTTAAAAAAGCTTTACCTCCAGCAGATTTTTCAAGTAGGGTACAGCCTAACCCTGCGGTTGCGCAGGGAGGCCGAAAAGATATTGAGAGACAGTTGGTTCCCTGATGGAAAAAATGACCTTACCCTCTTGGATTTCCCCTACTATGAAGTAATGGAGGGGATTTTGAGGCCTAAACCGACCTTCTTTGAAGGACTCATCGATCCTAACAGCTCTGCTTACAGGACCTTTAGAGAGTTAAAGGAGATCCATATAACAGAGGAGAAAATGGAGGAGATCAAGTTTCTCCTGAGGCTGCACAGAGAAATCTACGGCTTTTCCCCCGAGCTCATCCGCAGGACGGATTTGGAGGGATGTCATCCAAGAGATTGGAGAGAGATCACCCTGAGCACCATCACCTTGACCTCCTTTGCTAATCAGATCCTCAAAGCGAGGTTTGAATTCTCTCCTTTGCGCCAACAAGAGGTCAAAAGCTTCTTAATACGCAGTTTAGAAGAAGATGGAAAGGGGGGCGTTTTGCCCAAGTTAAGGGAGGACTTTGTCTTGGAGGCAAAGGCATACCTGAACCGCTTGATGAAGGGATGTCCGGAAAATGAGAAGGAGCGGGCTTGGATGTTCTGGCAGAGATGTCTGGAGGAACTTAAAGAGGAGTTTGGCTACCTGGATATCACCAGAAGGATTGACCCCCGTTTCACCAAAGGACTCCTGATAGGTATGGGAGAATGGAGATAAAAGGAGAACTATGGAGGGCTGCGGAGGATCTGCGTTATCTGCTGAACCGGGGATACCCGAGAGAAGGCTCACTCCAATTGGTGGGTAATAGATATAACCTTACCCAGGACCTTAGAGACCTTCTGCGCCGAGGGGTCTTTTCAGATCAAATAGCTGAGGCAAGGAGAAAAAAAATGGTCTCCGCTGAGCAGATAAGAGGGAAAGGGCTTGCCATAGACGGCTACAACGTCCTTATTACCTTGGAAAGCGCCTTAAAGGGAAAGACCATCTTGCTGGCCGACGACTCCTTTATTAGGGATATCTCCGGTGTATCGGGTAGTTATAAGGAGAGTGCACCTACAGGGGAGGCCTTAAATTTGATCATCGACCTTTTACAAACCGCAGAACCCCTGGAGGCCATTTTCTTGTTCGACTCCCCTATCAGTGGCAGCGGGGAGCTGGCCGCTAAGATCAGAGGCTTGATGACCAACAAGGGGATCCGAGGGGATGCCCTGGCGGTGAAGGTACCGGAACGGATCATGGAGGGATATGCGGGGATTGTTGCCAGCAGCGACACTGCCCTTATTGACCAAGTTCAAAAAGTCTTTGACATGGCAGGGTACATCATCAGAGAAAAGCTAAGGATCCCCTATATAGAGCTGAGCAAGGAATGAAGGCCAGCACCTGCCCTCTGTAAGCTTGACGGCGTCCTTCTTTCACTGCTATATTCTAGTTAACTTGTGAGGGATACCGCCGTGTGGGCACTGGTAGGGATATTCGTCAGCTCCTTTATAGTAGGACTCTCTGGGGCATTGATGCCCGGGCCCGTTCTCACGGTGACTATTGCCGAGGCCACAAGGCGCGGATTTTGGGCAGGTCCTCTTATAGTCTTGGGACATGGGATAATAGAGATCACCCTGGTCATTTCCTTGGTTTTGGGGCTTGGTAGACTCCTTAGGCAAAACCTCATCTTCGGTATCGTGGGGACAGCAGGAGCCATCGTCCTCATCTGGATGGGGATAGGGATGTTAAAGGGGATAAAGGAGGCTTCACTAGAACTACGGAGTAAAGCTGGCAGGAGGGGAAACCCTGTCCTCGCGGGCATCTTGACCAGCATCTCCAATCCATACTTTACCATATGGTGGGCTACCATCGGGCTCTCTTATATCGCCCTGTCCATGCGATACGGTGTTAAGGGATTAAGCTCCTTCTACGCTGGCCATATACTGGCGGACGTGGCCTGGTATTTCTCCATTGCCGGGGCCATTACCCTTGGCAAAAAAGTTATGGACGACCGGGCATATAGGTGGATTATCGGCCTGTGTGGGGGATTTCTCCTTTTCCTTGGACTCTATTTTGGGTCAAAGGGATTAAAGGCGCTCGTGTAAAAAAAGTACGGGGGTGTAAGTTTGATATTAAGATTACTAGTAGTGGGACCTATTCAGGCGAATTGTTATATTTTGGGCTGTGAGAGAACCAAATTATCGGCGGTGATAGATCCAGGGGATGAGGTAGATAGGATATTGACCTCCTTGGCCAGAGATGAATTGCGCCTCCTCTACATCATCAACACCCACGGGCATTTCGATCATACCGGCGGAAATAAGGCCCTCAAGGAAGCCACCGGGGCCGAACTCCTCATCCACCCTGCCGACGCTGCTCGCATACTCAATCAGGCAGCCAGTGCTGCATCTTGGGGGTTGAGGGTAGAAAACTCTCCTCCCCCTGATCGCTATATAGAAGAAGGGGACATCATCACCTTTGGGGATATCTCCCTGAAGGTGCTGCATACCCCGGGGCACTCACCAGGGGGGATCTCTCTTGTTACCGATAAGGTGGTTTTTGTAGGGGATACCCTCTTCGCCGGCTCCATCGGCAGAACCGACTTTCCAGGAGGGGATTACGAGACACTTATCCGCTCGGTACGGACTAAGATCTTCCCGTTAGGGGATGAGGTGGTAGTTTATCCAGGACATGGACCGCAGACTACTGTAGGAGATGAGAAGCGCCATAACCCCTTTTTCGCAGAGGGGGGAATGAAGTGGATTTGAGACAAATTTTGGTCCTATATTACCTTTCTTGCGGCTGATCTCCTCAATAAAAATAGGGTGATTAGAGCGAGGATCTGCATAGCCAGCACAAACAAGATTATGTATTTTATAGATATCTCATACAAAACTCCCATCAATAAACTCCCCATAAACCACGATGCCCCATAAGCTGTGTTGAATATTCCATAACCAAGGCCTCTACGCTCCATGGGGGTCAGATCGGCTATGGCAGCCCGCATAATGGTCTCCTGAACCCCCATGGCCGCCCCCCACAGCGCCACACCTGCTACCGCAAGACCATAACTTGCTGAAAACCCCAGAAAGGGAATGGGGATGCTCAACAGGGGGAGGGCTATCAACGACATAAGCCCTATCTTATCATATGTCTTGCCGATCACAAGGGCTACTAAGGCATCCACACCCATCGCCATGGCGTAAAAGAGGGGGATCTGCGCCATGGGGATCACCGACCGAACCTTGAAATGAAAAGAGATAATCTGAAAGTTGGCAAAACCGGCCACACTCAGAAAGGCAAACAAGGTGTAAACCCAGAAGGATTGAGGAAGACTGCCTCCGAGAGCGGATGGCGTGCTCTCGTGAGGTCTCTCCATGACCTCTGGGGAAGGGATCTTTCGTTTTGCCATCGCCAGAATGCCTAAAGTCAACAGGGCCGGTAGCCACAAAATAGTAAAACCTGTCTGATACCCCCCCCGCAGGAAAAAGACTGCGGAAAACATCAGAGGACCGATAAAGGCACCAATCTGATCCAGTGCCTCATGGATGCCAAACCCCCAACCCCTGCCAACCTCTTTTGTGGAATATGAGAGGATCGTGTCGCGCGCCGGAGTCCTTATCGCCTTGCCCAATCGCTCCAGGACAATCAACACTGCGGCAATTTCCCAATAACCCGCCAATGCCAAAAGGGGAATGGATAAAAGAAGTCCATAGCCGACAAACACAAAGGTCCAATATTTGCCTGTGCGGTCAGCCATATATCCGGAGACCAACCGTAGTGCATAGCCGAGGAACTCTCCCAGCCCTGCCACCAGACCGACAATTGCAGCACTTGCCCCCAAAGTGCAGAGAAATGGCCCGCTAACACTTCGCGCCCCTTCATAGGTTACGTCCCCAAATAGGCTCACCAACCCCAGCAGAATGATGAACTGTAGGGCCAA
>QMLM01000082.1 GCA_003646745.1 Deltaproteobacteria bacterium
ATTTGCAGACCCTGGCCCCTCCCCCCACATGGATGAGGGATGCCATTCCCACCCCCCGACCATTGCGCCTTCCTCGCTTCTGTTTCCACTGCAGCCTCTTCCCCACCTCCTCGATACACTCCCGCAAGGCGCATGAGGAAATCTTAAAACCTTGAGGGGTTATTTCACCTGGTTCATTAGCATTTATGAGGCGAAACTCCATAGGGTCGATGCCGGCCTCCTGCGCAAGCTGATCCATCGAGCATTCTATGGCAAAGGTGGCCTGAGGGTTGCCATAACCACGCATAGCCTGACTCCAGGTGTTATTGGTGTAAACGCATTTGGCCGTATATCTCACATTGGGGACTTTATATAGGGAGGAGATGGGCATCATCATCACCGAAGGGGTGGTGGCTCCCCAAGAGGTATGGGCCCCATTGTCCAAAATCATAGAGACATCTCTAAAAGTCAGTCTTCCATCTTTTGTACAACCCTGGGCGATGTCGATTATAGCGGGCTGCCTGGTGGAAGTGGCCTTAAACTCCTCCTCCCTGGTAAAGAGGATCTTGACCGGCAGACGGGTCTTGTGGGCCAAGAGGATGGCGATATATTCAAAGGCATAGGTGTCGAGTTTGCTCCCAAACCCACCTCCAATGGTAGTCTGAATCACCCGCACCTTTTTCCCCGCAAGACCCATGGCTTTGAGGGCATCGAGGAAATCCCTCTGGGCCAAATAGGGGATCTGAGTGACGGTATAGATGGTAAGGTTATCCTGATAGTCGAACAACGCCACACAGCCACTGGTCCCCATACAACAATGGGTCACCCAGGTAACTCTAAGCCTATCCTCGACTACATAGGCGGATTCTTTCCTCGCCTCTTCCACATCTCCGCATATCAACTTCCAGGGGAGCCTGAGCACATTAGTCTTGTGCTCCTCATGGATCAGGGGCGAATCTTCTCTCATTGCCTCCTGCGGGTCAAATACCCCGGGCAGCTCCTCATATTCCACCTCGATGAGATCCAAAGCCTCCTCTGCGATATCGGGGTCTGTAGCCGCCACCGCCGCCACCTCGTCCCGCATGGAAACTACCTTCCCCTTCTTTAAGGGGGTATTATCCTTGTAGAAGCCAAACCTTATCTCCGGGATGTTATAGCCGGTCAGCACCGCCTTTACCCCCGGAAGCCTTTCGGCTTTGGAAGTGTCGATCCGAAGTATCCGAGCGTGGGGATACCTGCTATAAAGGATCTTTCCGTAGAGCATCCCTTTTAATTTCAAGTCGTTCATGTAAATGGCCTTTCCGGTAACCTTTTCATAGGCATCTTTTTTAGGAATCTTTTTGCCTACATTAATCAGCTCTTCCATCTTTGCCTCCCTCGGCTGCTGCCTTAATCGCCCTAATAATCTGTAGGTAGCCGGTGCAACGGCAAATGTTGCCCTCAATCCCCTTCCTTATATCTTCTTCGGTGGGATGAGGGTTTTCATCCAAAAGGGCCTTGGCCGATAGCACCATCCCTGGGGTGCAAAATCCGCACTGGATGGCCCCATGCTCGATGAAGGCCCGCTGAATAGGATGAAGTCCCCCCTCCGCCATCTCTGTCAAACCTTCGATGGTCAAAACCTCTCCTCCATCCACCTCCATAGCAGGAAAAATACAGGAATTGACGGTCTTTCCATCCACTATTACGGTGCAGGCCCCACACTCTCCCATTCCACAGCCTTCCTTTGCTCCGGTCAGATCAAAGCGCTCCCGCAACAGATAAAGGAGACTCCAGTGGGGTTCCACCTCCACCTCCACCTTCTCCCCATTTAAGACAAAAGATATAGTCCGTTTCATCTCTTCTCCCCCAAAAAGATCCTCTCCAAACACTTAATGGCCAATCTCTTGCTAAGGACCTGAATCATCTCCCTGCGGTACCATGCTGCACCCCGCAGGGTATCCCTGGGTTGAGCCTCTTGGGAGGCCACCCTCCCGGCCTCATCCAACTTCCGCCCGGTCAGTTTTGCCCCCTTTAATACCCCCTCCGCCTTCTTGGCCCGCATAGGGGTAGGGGCAGCCACCCCTAAGGCGATCCTCGCCTGCTGACATACCAACCCGCTCTCTTCCAGAGAAAAGAGAATTTCCTCCATAGTAGCAGACTCTGCAAGGAGTTTGCGTAAATTCGACGCCTCCCCTTTGTTCAGGGATAGGGATAAGGCTACCCCAAGAATGGGAAGATCCATGGCCTGGCGCCGGGTGTGCTTCCAGTAGGCACTACCTGTATAGGCAGGAGCAGGGGGAATGATAAACTCCACGAGGATCTCACCCCTGTTGAGCACCGTCTGACCAGGCCCCACGAAAAACTCCTCCAGGGGGATAACCCTTTCCCCACGAGGCCCCCTAATCCTTACCTCAGCGCCCAAGACCAGCAGCGGCGGGGCGGTATCGGCAGAGGGGGCGGCGTTGCAGATGTTGCCCCCAATGGTGGCCACGTTTCGGATCTGGACGGAGCCCAGATTCTGTACAGCATCCGCCAGAGCAGGAAACTTCTCCTTAATCAGAGACGAACTTTCCAAGGTCCTATGGGTGGTCATACTCCCGATCCTCACCCCCCCATTATGGGGCTCGATATACTCCAGTTCTTTGACGCCGCGAAGAGAGATGAGAGCTTTGGGGGCGATCTTGCGTTGTTTGATTTCCACCATTACATCTGTGCCGCCGGCGATCAGCATCGCCCCCTCTCCATGCTCATATAGCAGGGAGAGGGCCTCCTCCAGCGTGGAGGGCTTTAAGTAATCAAAGCGTATCATGACAAATCTCTCCTTTTTCCTCCTTCTTCATTTTTCCCTCATATCGAATATCCTTTTGGACTTGCTGTGTGTGCGGGGAAGGGTCCCATAATCGACGATCTGAACCCGGCCGCTCACCAAGATCTGCTTTTTTATTTCCTCTTCAATTCCTTTAGCTAACTCCTGATCCCTTGTGGGGTCGCCTCCGCTTTCCCGCTCCACTTTGATGGTCATGTAGTCCTTTCCATCCTCTTTTCTCTCTAAGATAATTTGATATTCACTGCCCGCCCCTGAGGTATTGGAGAGAATATGGTCTATTTGACCAGGGTAGATATTTACGGCCCGAAAGATGAACATATCATCGGATCTGCCCAGGAGCCGATCATGCATGGGGAGGATGTTGCCGCAGGAACAGGGATGGGTAATAAGCCTTGTAAGGTCTCGCGTTCTGTACCTGATAAGGGGGGCGGCCTCCTTGCACAGAGTAGTCACCACCATCTCTCCGATCTCTCCTGGGGGGACGGGCCTTAAAGTCTCTGGATCCAAGATCTCAAGGATATAATAATCGGCCCAGTAGTGAATCCCCTCGTGTTTGGGGCACTCAAGGCCTGTGCCAGGGCCGTAGAGCTCCGTCATACCGGGTATGTCGAACATGTCCTCTACCCCCGAGAGCTCTTTAATGCGGCGGCGCATGGCTTCGCTGCTGCGCTCCGAACCGTAGATCAACTTCTTGAGGTTTATTTTGTGGCGAAGTCCTCTGCGTTCTATCTCCTCAGCCATCAACAGGGCCATGGAGGCGGTACAGCAAAGGACCGTGGATTGAAAGTCCTGGAGGAATTGGCACTGCATCTCTATATTGCCCGGCCCCACGGGAATGGCCATAGCCCCAAAACGCTCACAACCTAATTGGAATCCCATACCGGCGGTCCAGACCCCATATCCTACCGCAATCTGCACCCGATCCTCTTGGTCCAACCCTGCCATCTCATAACAGCGGGCGAACATATCTGCCCAATTATCTATGTCTTTCTGAGTGTAGCAAAGGACCTTCCTCTTGCCCGTAGTTCCCGAGGAGGCATGGATCCGCACCACCTTCTCTAAAGGGACAGAAAGCAGGGGAAAAGGGTATCCCTCCCTGAGGTCATCAGCGGTAGTGAAAGGCAGCTTGCTGAGATCGTCCAGAGACTGAATATCCTCAGGACGCACACCAGCCTCTTTGAGCCTTTCTCTGTAGAAAGGAGACCCCCGGTAAGCATGGGCGACCGTCCATTGAAGCCCTTTCAACTGATGCTGTTGTAATTGCTCAGGTTCCTTGAAAGGTGGCATAAAGCTTTTCTTCATAACCATGCCCTCCTGTGGAAGTTAAGGCTTTTCTCTGCTGTTTTTTGAGGCGCGCAGCCTTTGTGTAGCCTCTAGGTCGAGCTCCAAAGTGGCGGGATCGATGACAACCCCGTAATCCTCTTTGGCCCGTTCGATGCTGACATATCCATGGATCACGTCTTTGTGCACGGCCTCAGGCTCCCTTTCCAACGGGTCTCCATATCCCCCTCCCCCAGGATTATGAAAAGTTATCACATCACCCGGATTGGCAAAGTTCAAGGCAGCGGGATCCTGAGGAACACCATTGATCAGAAACTTAGCCTTTGAACCAGGTTTGCCGCCAAATACCCCCTGGGCAGGATGTTTAAATCTTCCTCCTTGAATTCCGATTGCAGTAGGGGAACTGGGGGCATACCCGTCATCTGGCACTCTGAAGACAACCTCTCGCCCTAACCCTCCTCGGCTCTTGCCCGCTCCCCCAGAATCACACAGAAGCTCCCTTTTCTCCATGATAAGGGGGGTCTCACTCTCAAAGATCTCACAAGGTGTATTAGCACCATTTGCTGGAAAGATGACGCAACTGCGGCCATCTTGTAGATAGCTAGCCCCCATCCCTCCACCCCGAATCAACACGCTGTGGAATTTCTTCCCATCATGTCGCCTTCCATAAAATACGTTCATCCACGCTGGTGTCCCCCCACTACAGGCTATAATCCGTTTTGGCATTGCAGGTGCTAACGCTTGGTAGATCATCTCCGTCATAAAGTGTCCAACCTGCAGCCGTGCTGCCACAGCAGCAGGAAATCTACAATTGACCACGCTTCCCTGAGGAGCCCTCAAGGTTATCGGTCGCGAGCAACCCTCGTTGTTAGGCATCTCGGGATCAAGCATGCTC
Organism: Deltaproteobacteria bacterium; assembly: GCA_003646745.1. Taxonomy (GTDB): domain Bacteria; phylum Desulfobacterota; class B13-G15; order B13-G15; family RBG-16-54-18; genus B11-G15. Next base: position 4,965 of record QMLM01000082.1, read on the forward strand.
TTTAAGGCCATAAATACATAGGCATAGGTGAAGTTATATACCACGTTGCCCCCCCAATCTACTTCAGGGGATGAGCCATCAAGGTCAACAACTATATCACTTCCCTTTACCTCAACCGTCACCCTGATCTTTATATCCTCTCTGCCTCCTGCCCCTTCCACAACCCCCTCATGGTGATAGGTGCCATCGGGGATTTGCTCAATGGCCTCTCTCATGCTTTTTTCAGTCCGATCAAGAATCTCGTCGGCCAGATCATCCAAGTTATCCAGACCGATATCCTCCATCATCTCCACTATTTTCTGAGAACAGATGTGATTGGCAGCAATTTGAGACCGAATATCCCCGATTACTTGCTCCGGGGTGCGTACATTCCAGCGAATTAACTCCAGGATTGCCTCATTGGGGACACCAGCCTCGTAGAGCTTCAATGGAGGGATAAACAGGCCATCTTCATATACATCATGGTTATCAGACGATACTCGACCTCCTATATCGGAATGGTGAAAAACACAAGCGGTAAAGCCCACTACTCTATCCCTGTAAAAGATGGGGCTCATCACACAGGCATCGTTGAGATGACCGGCGAGTAGCCAAGGATCGTTGGTGATAAAAATATCGCCCGGCCTATATTCCTCTATGGGAAGCATATTGACCCATTTTTTCACACCTAGGGTCATTGCCCCCGCTTGACCAGGTGTGCAAAACGTCCCCTGGGCCAAGAGCCTTCCCTTCGCATCGGTAAAAATGCAGGTATAGTCATGGGCATCGCGAAGCAGACTGGAAAAGGCGGTTCGAGCCACTGAGGCATCGGCCTCGTCCACAATAGAAATCAACCTCCTCCAAAGGATCTCTAAGGTTATAGGGTCGAACTTTTGTGCCATCCTCTAGGCCTCCTCAAAGCTTATCCATAAGAATCCATATTCATCCATGGAAACAGAGGCGTCCTCCCCCACAATGGCGGTGGACTCTCTTTCCTCAATAATGGCCGGTCCATCGAACCTTGCCTTTGAAAATAGACTGTAGCGGTCATATACCGTAAAGGGGATGAAATCCCTAGCGATTGGTGAATAGGCCAAGCGCTGACCCTTAACAGCATCTTTCAGAGAAGATGCCTTTGCCTCAAGTTTGGGTAATCGAAAGTCACGTTCTGGAAGCTTAGCCCTCACCCTGAAGCTCACAAACTCGACCTCAGATTCCGGATATGTCCTGCCGTAAAGACTTTTATAGACCTCATCAAACATGCGGCGTATCTCCTCTTTGCTAAATTCGGCAAAGTTGCGGCTATCCACAGTAATGTTCGTCTCAAATCCCTGCCCGATAAATCTCATATCAAGCGAACGCTCATATTGAATCTCCTCTGTCGACCCTGCCTTTTGCAGAACAGCCGCACCCTCTCTCTCCATACCCTGAAATAACTCCTCAACTTCGTCGAAATCGGCCTCCTCTAGGCTAACTTTATGGCTTCGGACCAAGTCGAAGGCTCGAGGGGCAGTGAAAAACCCAAGAGCTGAGCCAACCCCAGCCACAGGGGGGACCAAAATCCGAGGGGCCCCTAGCTTCTTGGCCAGCCCATAGGCATGAACTGGACCAGCACCACCATAAGCTATTATGGTAACGACCCTTGGGTTACCTCCTTTTTCGGCGATGTGGGTCTTTGCCGCACTGCCCATGGTCTCGTTGATGAGGTCGTGGATGCCCCAGGCTGCCTCTGTTAAGGAAACGTTCAGGGGGCGAGCAATCTTGTTCTCAATGGCCCTCTGGGCACCATCTTTGTCCAGTTTCATCTGCCCGCCCAGGAAATAATTGGCATCTAAATAGCCCAGCACCAAATCGGCATCGGTCACCGTCGGTTCCTGCCCCCCAAGGCCATAGCAGACAGGACCAGGCTCTGCTCCCGCACTGTCTGGACCTACTTGAAGGAGCCCCATCTTGCTTATCCGAGCTATGCTGCCACCGCCGGCCCCGATCTCCATTAGGTCAACCACCGGCACCTGTATGGGTAAGCCACTGCCCTTCTTGAACCGATGCACCCGCCCTACTTCAAAGGTAGAAACAACCCCTGCATGACCTTTCTGGATCAAGCAAGACTTCGCTGTTGTCCCTCCCATGTCGAAACAAAATATGTCTTCGATGCCAAACATCCGCCCATAATATTCACCAGCGATAACCGCTGCCGTGGGACCTGACTCAATGATCCTAACCGGAGATTCAGCTGCCGTCTCTGCTGAGGTAATACCCCCGCTGGAAAGCATAATAAAGAGC
>QMLM01000083.1 GCA_003646745.1 Deltaproteobacteria bacterium
ATGTGGACAGAATCGCCCAAAAGGTCCTGGAGTCCTTTCGAGATCCCTTTGTGTTTGACGGCCACAAGCTCCGCATCACCACCAGCATTGGAATTGCCATCTACCCCGACGACGGCAAAGATACCGATACCCTAGTGAGGAATGCTGACAGCGCCATGTATATCGCCAAGCAAAAGGGCCGAAACAACTACCAGCGTTGGACTCGAACCAATACCCTAGGGTGATGGGTGCAGGGGTCACCTCCAAACGCTTTTAACTTGCAAAATCTACAAAATGCGTTAACATCAATCGTGGACAAAATTCCCGAAGTAGGATAAATGCCTCCCCTTAAAAAATTATTTTTGATTGACGGTAGTTCTTATATTTATCGTGCCTTTTATGCTATCAGGGGGTTGTCCTCCTCCAAAGGTCTTCCCACCAACGCCATATTCGGCTTCACCTCCATGTTGTTGAAGGTATTGAGAGATCACAAACCCGATGGGGTGGCGGTAGTCTTCGATGCTAAAGGGCCTACTTTTCGCAATAGGCTATACCACGATTATAAGGCCAATAGACCTTCTATGCCCGATGACCTCGCCCCTCAGATCCCCTACATAAAAAAGATCGTGGAGGCCTTTCGCATACCTATATTAGAAAAGGAAGGCTATGAGGCCGATGACCTGATAGGAACCATCGCAAAAAAGGCGGAAAAAGAGGGCCTAGAAGTGGTCATCGTCAGTGGTGATAAAGACCTCTTACAACTGGTGAGCGAGAAGATCACTACACTCGATACCATGAAGGATGCCCAGAGGGGCCTTCAAGAGGTGAAAGAGCGCTTTGGGGTAGAACCAGAGCGTCTGCCAGACATCATGGGGTTGGCCGGAGACAGCATAGATAATATCCCCGGTGTACCTGGGATAGGGGAAAAAACGGCTGTAGATCTGATAAAGAGATTCGAAAGTCTCGAATCATTGCTGCAAAGAATAGATAAGGCGGATGATGGGGGGGTCAAAAAGAAGATCAAAGAGGATTTAATAAAGTATAGAGATCAAGCCCTCTTGAGCAAGGAGCTGGCTACTGTTGATACTCATGTGCCCATAGATGTCCGCTGGGAGGACTTCCTGCTTTCTCCCCCCAATGAGGAAACCCTAAGGGCTGTATTCAAGGAACTTGAATTCCATAAATTCCTCCAGGAGCTCTTTCCGCAAAAGAGCATTTCCTATGACGACTATCACTTGATAACTGAGCAGGTACAACTGGAGAAGTTATTGGCCTATTTAAAGACAGCAAAGGCCTTCTCCCTTGACCTTGAGACCACCTCCCGCGACCCAATAAGTGCCGAGATCGTAGGGCTTTCCTTCTCTGCCAAACCCCATGAGGCCTATTACATCCCCATAGGACATGACTATCCAGGAGCACCTGTTCAACTCCCTTTCTCTGTGGTTTCGGAGCGGTTAAAACCCCTGCTTGAGGACGACCAAAAGGATAAGTATGGCCAGAACATAAAGTACGACTATCTTGTCCTCAGGCGCCATGGGGTGAAGCTAGCGGGGATCAAGTGTGATACAATGATCGCTTCCTATCTGCTTAACCCCACCAAACTCAGCCATAGCTTAGAGAGCATCGCTCAAGAATATCTGGAACATCAGATGATCACTTATAAAGAGGTCACAGAGAGGGGGCAGGGATTTCAGAAGGTAGACCTCCAACAGGCCAAAGAATATTCCTGCGAGGACGCCGATGTCACCTTTCTGCTGGCTGAGGTGCTCCTGAAAAAGTTAAAGGAGGAGGGATTAGAGGAGCTCTTTTTTCAGATGGAACTACCTTTGGTAGAGGTCTTAGCCGAGATGGAGCTCTGGGGCGTCAGGATAAACTCCGATTTGCTCTTAGAGCTCTCTAAAGAACTGGAGGCTAGGCTGTGGGGATTGGAGAAGAGGGTCTTTGACCTAGTCGGGGAAGAGTTCAACATCAACTCTACCCAACAGTTAGGAAAGATCCTCTTTGAGAAACTTCGCCTGCCTGTGATCAAGAAGACCAAGACCGGCTACTCCACTGATGTAGAGGTCCTGCAGGAGTTGGCCAAAGACCATGAATTGCCCAGGGTGATCTTAGAATATCGCAGTCTGGCCAAGCTGAAATCGACGTATGTAGACGCCCTCCCTAGACTGATAAATCCCACCACAGGCAGGGTGCATACATCATACAACCAAACGGTGACGGCCACAGGGAGGCTCTCCAGCAGCGATCCTAACCTCCAAAACATCCCCATTCGCACAGAGGAAGGCCGGAGGATAAGGGAGGCCTTTATCCCCGAAGATGGGTGGTTGATGATCTCCGCCGACTATTCCCAGATTGAGCTTAGGATCCTCGCCCATCTCTCCGGCGATGCCACCCTCATCGACGCCTTTCAAAAGGGAGAGGACATCCACACCAGGACGGCCTCGGAGATGTTCGGATTGCCCCCTGATAAGGTAACCCCTCAGATGCGCCGTGAGGCCAAAGTGATCAACTTTGGGATCATCTATGGGATGAGTCCATATGGTTTGGCCAAGGAACTTGGTGTGGAGCCCAAGGTCGCTGCCAAATATATTGATGAGTACTTTAGAAAGTATCAAGGGGTGAAGACATATATCGAGAAGACTCTACAGGAGGCCAAAAAGAAAGGATATGTAACCACCCTCTACCATAGGCGCAGATACCTTCCCCAGATCAACAGCTCCAACCGCTCTGCCCGACAGTTTGCAGAAAGAACAGCCATTAATACTCCCATTCAAGGCACCGCTGCAGATCTGATCAAGATGGCCATGATCAGGATCTACAGGCGTATAAAGGAGGGAGGGCTTAAAACTAAAATGATTATCCAAGTCCACGATGAATTGGTACTAGAGGCCCCTGTGGATGAGGTGGAAAGGGTGCAGGATATGGTGAAAGAGGAGATGGAGGGAGTGATGGAGCTGGTTGTCCCCCTCGAGGTTTCTGTAGCGAAGGGAATGAATTGGGGGGAGATACACTAAACCTATTTGCCCTTGTCAAATGGGGTTTTTTGCGCTAAAAATATAAAGATGATGAACAGACGTCATACTTATCTGCAAGTAGGAGATTATGTTTATCATAGAAGATACTCCCATTGGGGAATAGGGGAGGTAGTGGAGGAGTGGAACTCCAATCTCCCCGGTGGGTTATGTTTTGTAAAAGTGGAATTTGAGGATGGAAGGGTAAGGATATTTGATAACGACTTTAAGAGCCTATCTTGCTGCTATTATGCCGGTTTGATCAGGATAAATGGTGGGGGCGATTAGCTCAGTTGGATAGAGCGTTGGCCTCCGGAGCCAGAGGTCGTGGGTTCGAATCCCACATCGCCCGCCAAGGGTTTAAAACTATAAACTATATAAAACCAAGATGATAAACTTCCATTACAGAGAGAAACTATTAAATGCAATTGTTTATTTTATAAACAACACAAGATATTGCGGCAAAACAAAGCTGCTGAAACTCCTTTACTTCCTCGATTTTATTCACTTCAAGCAAACAGGAAAACCCGTAACCAACCTCCAGTATTATACTTGGCCACAGGGCCCAGTCCCTAAAGAGTTATTCGAGCAACTAAACAACGATGTGATGCCGGAGGATCTCAAGGAAACGATAGAAGTTGAAAAGGTCCAGAGAGAAGAATATGAGTTTTATCGGTTTATGGCAAAAAAGAAATTTGACTGCAGGTATTTCTCGGAAAGGGAGATTAAGTTGTTGAGATATCTGTCTTCAATCTTTAAAAATACGAGGGCGGAAGAAATAGTTGAGGCCACACATTTAAAAAACCTCCCTTGGGAAAAGGTAAAAAGAGAGAGGGGAATGTTCCAAAAGATAGATTACCTCTTAGCTATTGATGACTCTGGAGACAGCCGCCCATTAGATGTGGCAAAAGAAAGGTGTAAGGAACGAGAGGAAATGCAAAAGATATTCAGCTCTGACTAAAAATAAAGTTGCAAATAGGAACCATCCTCTACCATAAGTCTTTTCAATTCACCAGCGGAACCCAAGCTACTAAATTGCTCGTCATCTTAAACACTCCAAATATTAGAGCGGGGGAGCCATATTTGGCCTGTTTAGCAACTTCCCAATTGAAATACAGAAAAAGCCCGGGTTGTCAACGTAAGGCGTCCCTCTTTTTTATCGAGGCAAAAAGGGACTGGTTTGACCTCGATACCTGGCTACAGCTGTACGAGATATACGAATTCCCTGCATCATATCTTTTAAGATTAAAACTCGCCAGCGGAGTCTTGGAAATAAGAGGGAGATTAAGACAACAAACTATTAGAAAAATCGTGAATTGTATAAAGGTCTTAGATGACGTAAGTATTTACCATAAAAGGCTAATCGCTAAGTCATAAGGTTTATTATATTCCCTTTACAGCTCACCTTCTTCTTTATAATCACATTCAGTCTCCCTACATACAATTACCGTCCCCCTTTTTGTCGCCTTCTCTACCAAAAAGGGAGCACCACACTGAGGGCAAGGGCGGGGAATAGGCTTCTCCCACAGAGCAAAACGGCACTGTGGATAATTACTACAACTGTAAAAGACTCGCCCCCTCTTTGTCCTCTTTTGGACCAATTCTCCTCCGCAACCGTGCTGTGGACATTTTACACCGGTGCCTAAGGGTTTTGTCCCTTTACACTCAGGATATCTTGAACAGGCCAAGAACTCCCCAAACTTCCCTTCCTTTACCACCATCGGGCTGCCACAAAGGGGACAATTTTCATCTGCCAATTTGGCCTCATGTACCTTGATTTTCCCCTCTTCGTCTCTGCTGAACATCTTGGCGTTTTTACACTCCGGGTAGGCGGAACAGGAGAGGAATTCGCCATATTTCCCCCACCTGATCTCCATCTTGCTGCCACATCGGTCGCAGATAATCTCTGTGGGTACCCTCTCCCGCTTGACATCTCTCATCTTCCCCTCGGCCCTCTTGAGATTCTTCTCGAAGGTAGCGTAGAACCCCTCCAGGACCTTTATCCAGGGGACCTTCTCCTCCTCAATCTTGTCCAAATCTTCCTCCATCTTTGCGGTAAAACCAACGTCCATGATGGTGGGAAAGTTCTCCGTAAGCAAATCGGCTACCAAGAACCCCAGCTCTGTGGGGTGAAATCTACGTTCGACTAACTTTACATACCTTTTATCCAAAATGGTGGAGAGGATAGTAGCATACGTAGAAGGCCTACCTATCCCCTTCTCTTCCAGCTCCTTGACCAAGGTGCTCTCGGTAAATCGAGGAGGGGGCTGAGTGAAGTGTTGTTTGGAGACGAGATCAACCAGTTCCAACTCCTCCCCGGGATTTAAAGGTGGCAAGATCCCTCCTTCTTCCTCGCCCTCTTGGTCGTCTTTACCCTCCACGTAGATGGCGGTGAAACCGGCGAATTTCATGATACTTCCTGTGGCCAAAAATAGATGGCCATCGGCCCTAATCTTTATGGTAGTCTGGTCAAAGAGTGCGGGACGCATCTGAGAGGCGATAAATCTCTCCCAGATTAACTTGTACAGTGACCATTGATCAGGTCTTAGATAATCCCTTACCTTTTCAGGCGACAATTCTAGGGAAGTAGGACGGATGGCCTCATGGGCCTCCTGGGCCCCCGGGCGACTTTTATAGACATTGGGCTTTGGAGGAAGAAACTCCTTGCCGAACTCCCGCCGGATCAACTCCCTAACGTTGCTGAGCGCCTGCTGAGATAGACGCACAGAGTCAGTCCGCATATAAGTGATGAGCCCTACCCTCCCCCACTGTCCTAAATCGATCCCTTCGTAGAGCTGTTGGGCAATGAGCATGGTCTTTTTGGCCGAAAAGCGCAGCTTCCGCGATGCCTCTTGCTGTAATGTGCTGGTGATAAATGGGGCAGAGGGGTAGCGCTTCTTCTCCTTCTTCAGCACCTCTTCGACTACAAACCTTCTGCCCCGCAAGCTATCTGTTATCTCGCGGGCCTCCTTTTCGCTGCCAATGTTGGCCTTTTTACCCTTGATTTGCGTGAGCCTGGCCTCAAAAGGAGGAGGTTTATCAGGCTGTTGGAGCTGTGCCGTGATAGTCCAGTATTCTTGGGGGACAAAATCCCTGATCTGTCTTTCTCGATCGCATATAAGCTTCAGGGCTACCGATTGAACGCGACCGGCACTCAACCCCCTCCTCACCTTTTGCCACAAAAGAGGGCTTATCTTGTACCCCACCAATCTATCCAAGATCCTGCGAGCCTGCTGGGCTCGATAAAGGCTCTCTTGGAGCTGGCGGGGATTTTTAATGGCTTCGATGACAGCCTGGGGGGTGATCTCATGGATAAGGGCCCGATATATCTTTCTGCCCCTATCCCCTAGTTCCTCGGCAATGTGCCAAGCAATGGCTTCACCTTCTCGGTCAGGGTCAGGGGCTAGATATATCTCCTTTGTGTCGCGACTTGCCCTTTTCAACTCCTCGATGATCTTTTTCTTACCTTTAATCACCACATACTGGGGCTTGAATCCCCCCTTTATATCTACTCCAAGCCTATTCTCCGGGAGGTCCTTGATATGCCCTACAGAGGCCTTCACCACAAAGTCCTTCCCTAAAAATTTGTTGATGGTCCTCGCCTTTGCAGGTGACTCTACAATAACTAGCGATTTCCCCACGAACACTCCTTTCAGTTGCGCACAAACATCTTTCCCGCTAACTGGCTGACCAATCCCTTGAGCTCTAAACTAAGTAAAATAGCAGATACGCGTTGGACTTCCATCTGGCCCAACCTGCTGATCTCATCAATATGCAGAGGGGTATGAGACAGAAATTGAAGGATACTCCCTTCCTCATCGCTGAGGGCAGGCAGTTCTTCGTGGAACACCCTCCCCTCGTATTGAGGGAGGATCTCCGACAGTATATCCTCTGCTCCCTCCACCAATTTCGCCCCCTGTTTGATCAACCTATTTGTCCCTTGACTGGTGGCTGCCCCTACATTCCCTGGGACAGCAAAAACCTCTCGTCCTTGCTCCAAGGCATGAGAAGCGGTGATAAGTGAACCACTCTTCGCCGTTGCCTCTACTATCACCACCCCCATAGAGAGACCGCTGATGATCCTGTTCCTCCTAGGGAAATTCTTTCCTTCAGGAGGGGTAGAAAGGGGAAACTCCGAAATAACCGCTCCATGGCCAATGATATCAAAAAATAGTTTCTTATTTTCAGGGGGGTAGATGATGTCTACCCCACAGCCGAGCACAGCAATGGTC
>QMLM01000084.1 GCA_003646745.1 Deltaproteobacteria bacterium
CCTAATGGTGGCCGAGGCTGCAGTGGGATGTCCCCCTCCGCCAAACTCCACGGCCACCTCAGCCACATTCACCTCCTCTAGCCTGCTTCGGCCGATGAGATAGACCCGTTCCTCCATCCTAATAAGGGCGAAAACTACATTTAAGTTCTCCATATCCTTCAGCTTATGGACCAAGACCGCTACGTCTCCGATATATCTATCGGACGAACCTGTGGTTACCACTACCTCTACCCCCCGGATGTTATATCGCTCTGCAGAACGGATGAGGTCGTTAAGCAAAAAAACCTGTTCTGCAGTCAACTCCCGAGTGATCATATCGGAGATAATATTGAGGCTTGCCCCTTTGGAGAGGAGATAGGCAGCGGCACAAAAATCCTCTTCCGTGGTGGAACTAAAGGTAAGAGACCCTGTATCCTCATAGATACCCAGCATCATCACTGTTGCTTCATCAGGGGTGATAGATATCCTTTTCTGCTTCAATAACTTAAGTAAAATGGTAATGGTAGCTCCCCTCTCCTCTATGACCTCTAAGGTCCCCCTTACATCATCTGCAGAGGGGGGGTGATGGTCGTATATATGTATCTCCAAGCCAGGTTTGCCCACAATCTGGGCAAATTTCCCGATGCGAGATCTCTGCCTGGTGTCCACTATGATAAGCCTTTTAATATTCTCTAGCTCTATATCCTTCACCCTATCCGCTTCCAAAACATAGAAGGTAGAGCGGACAAAAAAGTCCCGCAATCCCTTCTCCTGAGACCCAGGGAATACCAGTTTGGCCTCAGGGTATAGCTTTTGGGCGGCTAGCATAGAGGCCAAGGCATCAAAGTCCGCATTGATATGGGTGATGATAACATCCATCAGAGATCCCCTCAGTTTTTTATAACCCAGAGATGGCCTTAATGTAAACCCTTATAAGCCCCCTTACCGTCCGCTCAGGAAAATGCCTTAAGTTCATTTCCCGTGGGCAAAGATGGATTTATCTTGCGCCAATGCCTCTTTTATGATAAAGGTCAACCTTTATAATTAGGTATAAGGAGGGCATAGATGGCCAGATGCCTCAGGTGCGGCAATACCTCTAATTTTAATGTGTGGTGTTCCATTCAGAAGGTCCTGGAAGTAGAGCTCAATGAAGATGAAGAGCTAGTGGAGGTTATAGGAGAACCTGAAGACGAAAATCTCCATGGCCTTGAGGACATTGAAGTTATGGAAGACGACCTGGCCTTCGCGATGGTAAGTTGTGCTTGGTGCGGTAGCAAAGAAATAGAGATAAATGGAAAAGAAGAGGTCCTCTCCCTCCGCATCCATCATTGAGAATCATCCCTATCCATGGACGGGAGTGTAAGCCTGACTACCTGCCCCACTTCCCCCAAAGGTCCCAATTGCCTGTCATCAAAAGTCACCTTTATGCCCCCTGCATTTCCTATTAAAAGCTCAAAACTAGGCGCCCTGCGGGTGTATCGGTCCCCTGGATAGAGGGTAATATCAAAGGGGGGAGACGACCCTTCTTTTATCTCTACCCATGTCCTCTCAATGGCCTCGAGCACAATAAGGTGTTGCTGTGTAGGTGAGGGCCTTTTTTTCTGTTGCGCACCATCGTTCAGAGAAGGTGGGAGGATTTGCCCTCTTTGCGAAGGGGCAGGGGAAGAGGATGACAAATTATTCGGGGAAGACACATCCTGTTGCAAATCTTGAGATCTTTGGAGGGTTGCCTCCCCTGTTCTGTCCATAGGAGCTTGCTTAAGATGCGTGATAAAAAGGACCATCATGGCCATCAAGAGGATGATCCCAATAAAGACATATTTCTTTGATGCTTCCCTCTTTCTCTCATAGAAAGATCCTCCTTTAGTTAAAGAACCATTTTTCCACTCTTTATACTTGTAGATTACCTCCTCAGGGTCCAAGCCTATATATTTAGCGTAGGCCTCTATAAACCCTCTTACAAAGACCTCCGGTGGCAAAACCTCTAATTTATCCCCCTCAATGGCCTCTAAGATGGCACGGCGAATCTTCGTAGCCTGGCAGATCTCCTCTAATGAGACTTTTTTCGCCTCTCTTTCCCTTTTTAAAAAGGCACCAAAGCTCTCCATCTCCTCCTCTCTATAACCAAATATAGGGTTAGGACTTCGTAACTCCTCCTCAAGAAAAACCGAACTCTCGTAAGTTATACTCTTTCTTCGTCCAATCCTTCTGTACCCTTACCCAAAGGTCAAGGTATACTTTGGTACCTAAAAGGTGCTCTAAGTCAATCCTGGCCTGTCTGCCAATCTCTTTCAACATCCTTCCCCCTTTTCCGATGAGAATTCCTTTCTGAGAATCCCTCTCCACGTTTATAGAGGCCCTGATGAAGATTATTCCCCTTCCTCTCTCTTTAAAATCTTCCACCACTACTGCACATGAATAGGGGATCTCTTGATGGGTCAACTGGAAAATCTTTTCCCGAATTATTTCCCTAGCCAAAAACCTTTCTGTCTGATCGGTGATAAAGTCATCAGGATAATATTTGGGACCATGTGGAAGAAGCGCCACGATCTCCCTCTCCAAGAGGTCCACCCCTGTGCCTAAAAGGGCCGATATCCGCACAACTTTACTATATGGGAAGGGGAGAGATAACTCCGAGAGATCATCTTCCTTTATTAAATCTATCTTGTTAATCAATAAGAGAACTGGAACCTTTATCCCCTTAAAGGAATTCCACACTATCTTTTCCTCTTGCGGGAAGGGATTTGTGGCCTCCACCATATGAAGGATCACATCAGCATCCCGCAAGGTACTTCTGGCCGTATTAAGCATAAATCTATTGAGTTTAGAGGTGGCCTCGTGGATTCCAGGGGTATCGAAGAAGAGGATTTGGGCATTGGGAAGGGTCTTGACCCCCAAAATTCTATTCCAAGTGGTCTGGGGTTTAGCTGAGGTGATGGCGACCTTTTCACCTAAGAGGCGGTTAAGGAGAGTAGATTTGCCCACATTGGGACGCCCAATAATAGGGACGAGCCCTGAGCGGAAATCACCTCCCTTCCTCTCCAACTCTCCTCTCCTTCTTCTCTCTGTGGCTTAGCAAAACTTCTCCCTTACCTTCCTACCTCTGACACTCCAATCAGTTTAGAGGAGTGCAAATTTAAAGTCAACTACAAGTGGCTTGTAACCTCTTTTGGTAGTTGAAAGCCAGCAGTTCATGTGATAATTTAGGTAACCAAGCATGAAGGAAGGAGCAGGGAGATGTTGGGGGTAAACAAGGTGATCTTGATAGGGAATTTGGGGGCCGATCCTGAGGTCAGGTACTCCAGCACGGGAACTGCAGTCACCAGCTTCAGGATCGCCACTAGTGAAAACTGGACCAATAGAGAAGGGGAGAGGGAAACCCGAACAGAGTGGCATCGAGTAGTAGCCTTCGGAAAACTGGGGGAGATATGTGCGGAATACCTGAGTAAGGGGAGGCAGGTATATGTGGAGGGGCGACTCAGGTCCCGCTCATGGGAGGATAAAGAAGGGACCAAGAGGTGGGTGACAGAAGTAGTTGCCACCAATGTTGTGATGTTAGGGGCAGCAGGGGAACAGTTCAAAGGGGTGGAAGGTGAGCCGCTGGAGGGACCTCCGGATTTAGCCGCAGAGGAAGATGACATCCCCTTTTAATGGTACTAAAACATATACCGACGAGCCCTGACGTTCAAAAGGATCCCTATTCCCATGAGAGTGACGATGATGGAGGAGCCTCCGTAGCTTAAAAAGGGCAGAGGAAGGCCCACTACAGGCATAATCCCCAAGACCATTCCTACATTCACCACTACATGAAAAAATAGCATCGCCGTTATTCCAAAGGCGAGGAGGGCCCCATATCTATCCTTTGCCCTAACGCTTGTATTTAGACCCCAAAGGATCAAAGTTAAATAAAGGGCCAGCACTACCCCGCACCCCACAAATCCCCATTCCTCTCCCAAAACGGCAAAGACGAAATCTGTATGGTGTTCGGGAAGAAACTGGAGTTTACACTGGGTACCATGAAGGTATCCCTTTCCCCAAATCCCCCCAGAGCCAACGGCGATCTTTGATTGTATAATATGATAGCCTGCCCCTAGCGGATCCATATTGGGGTTTAAAAAAGTAAGAATCCTGGTGCGTTGGTAATCTTTTAGCCCGGCCCAAAAGAAGGGTGTAGCGAGGATAACCACCATCAGTAGTATGAGGAGGGATCGGAAGCGAATCTTAACGAAAATGACGGTGGAGAGAAAGACAAAGAACAAGACCAAGGCCGTCCCCAAATCGGGCTGTTTGGCGATCAAGCCGACGGGTATTATAGTGATAATTGCCGGGATAAGGAGATCCCGAAGCCGATATCCATCTCTCCCTGTATATTTGGCAAAATGATGGGCAAGGACGAAGATGAGGGCAATCTTCATCAGCTCAGAGGGTTGAAAAGTAAAAAGACCTATTTTTATCCACCTTTGAGCCCCCCCTACTACCATACCATAAATGAGCACACAAACTATACAAAGGAGGGACAAGAAGTAAAAGGGGTAGGCAAACTCTTCAAAATAGTGGTAGTCGACCAAAAACACCAAAAGGCCGATAACCACCCCTATCCCCAGCCACCAAAGCTGTCTCTGATAAAAGGGAAGGCCTACTCCAGCTAAATTGACGGTAGCACTGTAGAGATTGATAATACCTATTGCTATCAGAGTGATAACTAAGGCAACCAACTTAACATCCAATTGTCCTAATAATCTTTTGTCAATCATCCTCCACCCTGTTTGAGATCTAGATATTTTTTTATCATCTTCCCTGCTATGGGAGCAGCGGCGGCGCCCCCGTGCCCTCCGTGCTCGATCAATACCACCACCGCAATCTCAGGGTCGGAGGCAGGGGCATAAGCCACAAACCAAGCATGATCTCGCCATTCATAGGGCACCTCTTCAGGTTTAAGCCTCCTGCCTGTGCCCCTGAGCCTGATCACTTGGGCGGTGCCCGTCTTGCCTGCTATCTCCACCCCAGCAAGGCGAGCAGCTCTACCTGTTCCGCGCTTGTCTCTGACCACATCTACGAGCGCCTCCTTTATCTCATTTAAGGTCCTCTGGGAGATGGGAAGTCTTCCTATCTGCTTAGGACGATATTCCTCCAATACATTTCCATCCACATCTTCCACGCGTTTTGCAATCTGTGGCTTTAGCACCCTGCCGCCATTGGCGATGGAACTGATAAGATTAAGCAACTGAAGAGGGGTCACCAAGAGATAACCTTGCCCTATAGCCATGGAGACGGTCTCTCCTGCATACCATGGCTCACCCAACCTATCCTTCTTCCACTCTGCTGTAGGGATCAATCCACTCTTTTCGCCTTTGAGGTCTATCCCTGTAGGCCTTCCGAGACCGAAGCCCTCTGCATACCTGCTTAACTTCTCCACCCCCAATCTCTCGCCCACTTGATAGAAGAATATATCACACGATTCTACCAACCCCCGATGGAGATCCACCGCTCCATGCCCTCCCCTGCGCCAGCACTGATATCCCCTCCTGCCCACGTGATAAATGCCCGAGCAATAAAGGATAGTTCTGGGGGTTATTACCCCCTCCTCTAAACCTGCGGCTGCTGTTACTATCTTGAAGACAGAACCGGGTGGATAAAGTCCCTGAATTCCCCTGTTTTGCAGGGGATGTAAGGGACTTGAAACCAGCTCCTCCCACTCCTTGACCGATATGCCCTTAGCGAAAAGGGAAGGTTGAAAGGAGGGGCTGCTGCAAAAGGCCAAAATCTCCCCGGTTGTCGGATCCATGGCGATAATGGCCCCAGCTCTTTCGCTCAAGAGTTTTTCTGCGTATCTCTGGAGGTCCAAGTCTATGGTCAAGTACAAATTGTGTCCTGGAATTGGGGGAACTTCCCTTAGAACTCGCACCTCTTTGCCCACAGCATCTACTTCTACTTGTCTTCCTCCATCGATCCCTCGTAGATGCCCTTCCCATGCCCATTCCACTCCGCATTTTCCTACGCAGTCACCCATCTTATAGCCCTTTTTGCTTTTTAGCTCCTCTTTATCTATTTCTCCCACATAACCCAGTATATGGGCGGCCACCTTACCGTGGGGGTATGTCCTTATTGGCTCAATGCTTATCTGCACTCCGGGCAGATCCAATCTGTTAGTCTTCAAAAGACTCATCTCCCTCCAAGAGATGTCCCCCTTGATCTTTATAGGCTGAAAGGGGGGGCGATTTCTATCCCTGATCTTGCCCTCTATCTTTGAAGCACTGAGGTGGAGAAACCGGGAAAGCCTTTTGGTCAATCCTTGCAGATCGTCTACATCCTCAGGCATCACCATTACGTTAAAGGAGGGGCGATTATCTGCCAATATCCTCCCTTTTCTATCCATAATCATCCCCCGCACCGCGGAGATCTTCCTCAACCTAATTCTATTGTTCTCAGACAGTAGTCGGAATTCATGTTCCTTAATTACCTGCAGATACCAAAGCCTTACGAAGATAATGAGAAAGACAACGACAGCGGCAAAAACAAGGTATTTGTACCTGGCTTTAAACTCCTCTGGCTCCCGCCTTCTTATATCCACAATGAAAAACGCTCCTGTCCCCTTTCCCCGAGGATGAATACCTTTGGGGTTATGATAAGAACTAGCGGCGAAAGGAGCCCTGTGCTGAGGGCCTGCATAATAAGATAATGCAAAATTCTGGAAAAGGGGATATGGATGCCTTCTGCGATAAGCAGGATGATGAGCACTAAAAGGCCATCGACCATTGCTCCAACAAATACCATTAGCATTTTAGAGATTAAGTTGGGGAAGTAAAATCTCCTCACCATAGTCTTGGTGAGGGAAAAAACCACTGTTTTGGAGAGGGCATTCAAGCCGACAACCCCTCCTGCTAACACGTCTTGCAGAAATCCTAAAAAGAATGAAAGACCACCTCCAAGGGGGAGGGAATATCTGAAACCAAAGACGACCACCACTATGAGGACAACGTCAGGGATGGGAAACCGAGTAGGGTAAAAGCCTCCGAAGGCGGTCTGCAACACCAACCACCCCATTCCAAAAAAGAGGGGGATTGCAATCCTAGACAAAGCTTCTAATCCTTCCCGCCGCTTGCCGGTCTTAAGATTACCATTACCTCTTCCAAACGGGAAAAATCTGCACTGGGGCTGACCTCTACTTCTTGAAAAAGCCCATATTCTTTCTTTTTCACCCTCACCACCTTGCCCATGGACAATCCTTTAGGA
>QMLM01000085.1 GCA_003646745.1 Deltaproteobacteria bacterium
AATATATTGCGGTCAAACCTGCCGGGGCGCAGCAGAGCGGGATCCAAGATCTCCGGGCGATTGGTGGCGGCCATGAGGATTACTCCTTTTTTTGTATCGAAGCCGTCCATCTCCACCAAGAGCTGGTTTAAGGTCTGCTCTCGTTCGTCGTGTCCTCCCACGGGATTGATTCCCCGGGCCTTACCCAAGGCGTCCAATTCATCGATGAAGATAATACAAGGGGCCTTTTCCTGGGCACGGGCGAAGAGGTCCCTCACTCTGGCCGCTCCAACCCCTACAAACATCTCTACAAATTCGGAGCCACTGATACTGAAAAAGGGGACCTTGGCCTCTCCAGCCACTGCCTTAGCCAGAAGGGTTTTGCCACAACCAGGGGGACCAACTAACAATACCCCTTTGGGGAGCTTACCACCCAAGCGGCTAAATTTTCTTGGGTTCTTCAGGAATTCCACGATCTCTCTAATTTCTTCCTTGGCCTCATCCAGATCGGCTACATCGTCGAAGGTAACCTCAAGTTGATCCTCGGCATAGATTTTGGCCTTGGAGCGGCCAACTGACATGAACTCTGGTCCCCTCCCAATCCTTCGCATAAGAAACATCCAGACCCCCACGAATAGCAGCATGGGTATTACCCAGGAGAAAAGATTTTTGAGAAAGGTATTTTCATGTCTTCCAGAGAAGGTGACCCCGTGCTGACGCAATTCCTTAACCAGGTCGGGGTCTTCTACACGTATGGTCACAAAATCCCTCTTTTTTTCCTCTTTTTTTTCGTCAGAGATGATGGCTCTGCCCTCGATCTTTTCCTTATCAATCACCACTTCTGTGACGCGCCCCTGGGCCAAGAGGTCCTTAAACTGACTATAGGTGATCTTTACCTCATGAGGGGCCATAAAATAACTGTTTATCAAGATCAAAGCCCACAAGGCGAACAGGAGGTACCACACAGAAAACTGGACCTTTTTCTTTTTCGTCTTCATCCTTAAGTCCTTAATGTAAGGCGTTCATGCGGACAATGGAAATGGTGTAGTTGCCATCAAGGAGACTAAGGGATTTTTCTCTTCTAAAAGAATATAATGAAAATTTTCTTTCGTCAATAAATATCCTAGGTATCCGCTTGTAGAATCTTTGTGTTGACACCCCCCAGTTTATCTGTTATGGTTGTTTTCGGTAAGCGCAAATTTCCTTGAGGGCGAGAAGGATGATCACGGTGGGGTCCCTGGATGGTCCTCCTTTTTGCTCGAAGAGGAGCGTGCTTATTGAGGTGAGGCTTGCAATGGGTGGGCCTCAGGAGGATTTAATTTTTTCTCTGAAGGAGGAAGAGGAAGTATGGTTAAAGGACGAGTTAAATGGTTTAACGACAAAAAGGGGTATGGCTTCATCGAGAGGGATGACGGAGACGATGTCTTTGTCCACTACACGGCCATCCAGGGGGAAGGTTTCAAGACCCTTTATGAAGGACAAGAGGT
Organism: Deltaproteobacteria bacterium; assembly: GCA_003646745.1. GTDB lineage: Bacteria > Desulfobacterota > B13-G15 > B13-G15 > RBG-16-54-18 > B11-G15. Next base: position 1,467 of record QMLM01000085.1, read on the forward strand.
GGAGTTTGAGATCGTGCAAGGCCCCAAAGGACCCCAGGCCTCCAAGGTATCTCTGATCTAATCTCGTGAGGCCCTTGTAAGGGGACCCGAGAGAGGGTCCCCTTTTTTTGGTCATCTCAGCCCGTCTTCTCCTTTTGCCTCCTCTTTCCTCAATCCCCCTACCCGTGCAAGGGGTCTTCCGGAGTCGGTTACCACAATGGCCACAACGATCTCATCGTCTCTGGGGGCGTCGTTGATCCTGATCTCCATGGCATCAAAGTGGGACCTCACAAAGGCAGCATTTTTAAAGTGCAAGGGCACATCTAGGGCGGCTCCAGCAGGCCCCATCTTCTTGGCCGAGGGGATGATTGCCTTACCTCCTCCTACCGCCTCTCGCAGGGGGGCGCCTAACTTTGGATGGAGGATGGCAGCAGCGTGTTCCAACTCCCCTTGCAATCCCACAATGGCCCCCTTGCCATAACTTTCAACCCTCTCTTTAAAGATGCCCAGGGCGGCTACCGCCCGTTCCCCCAACATTCCCCCTAATTTTTCCCCATAGTCCATAAGCACCGAGAGGTCCTTTTCGTATTTCCCAGCAAAAGGGTTTTTAATCACGGCTACTGCCGCCCCTTTCCTAGTAGGGGGGGAGACTTCTTTCTCTCCTTCTCTTTGGATCTCCTCGACTATGGTTACAACCTTTCTTATCTCCACCATCTAACCCTCCTTATTTAGTGAATTTGGCATAAAGGGAAATAGAAAGTCCTTTATTTCAGAACTCCAAACCACCTTTCCCTGAACACAGATGAGGGCACCGCGAATCACATCCCTTTCCATCAGGTGTTGGACCTTTTCCATACCCTTGGAGAGGGCCTCTTCTATCTCCTGCACTCCTAAATTTCCCACCTCCAAAGTTACTTCATCCCCTCGAAGATCTGTATCGGGGTCTAGTTCTTCTGCCCTTGCCTTTTTTACCAGGGGAGAATTTATCGCTGTGGCATTGGCCACTGATGTAGAGGCTGCGTCAGCGACTGAGGCCGTAGGGCCAAGGGCAACTGCTGCCTGGGCAACCCCTTTAGTGAAACTTCTTCCCCCCAATCCACTAGTAGTCACCCCTCCTATCCCCATCTCTCCTGTGACCACAAGACAATGGGAGATCTCCGGTCGGGTTACATCGAGCCTGACCCCTACCCTGACTACCTCCTCTGGAGCCATTCTGATGGCAATATCACCGCCGTTGTCGACAATGACCTTGTTTGCCCCCTGAGAGGCGATGTACTCTGCCACCAGATCAGAGATTGTCCCGGCTACAGCTGCCAAAGGGGTGAGGTCGGCATCACCCACTCGCTGAACAGCGGTAATCATCTCCCTGACCACACGAGGGAGGTTTTTATTGGCGTTGAGCTCAGGGCCCCTTTTTTTGATAACTCCCCGAAAAGGGGCCAGCTCTTCTAATAAGCTGAAGGCCCACTCTCCCCCCCTTTGCGCAAATTCCTGCCGGGGCTTGCCTCTATCCCAAGCGGCAACCAGCAGGCGCATGGGGCCTGACTCCGCTAGGACCCAGGTGCCATTTAATGGCATTATTAATCCTTTAGCCACTTAAGGTATTACCTTCTTCAGATCTTTTACCACTACGTCAAAGGGCTTCATCGCCTCTTGATGTCCTCCCATCTCTATGTAGTCATCAAGCCTCATCGTGTACTCTATAGGGGCCACCGTGGCAGGTGTTGGGACCCACGTAAAGGCACCCCTTTTCACCCGCTCCACATCCACAGCGAAGGTGATACCTCCACCTGGGTAGATGAAGGTCGGAGCCCCTCCTATGGTGAGACAGGCCTTGCGGGCGTGTACTGCTTGGGTAAGCTTGATGGGGTAGATAGTTACCCCTGCCCTGGCGCTTCCACCGGCTCCACCTGTATATATGGCGGATACCCGGGAAGGTTGTGAGGTTTTATTGATGACCTCCACCGCCTTTTGGGCCGCTGGGGTAAGGGGTATCTGCTCAAATCTCCTCCCATTCCAGCGAAACATGGCTGCCTGCTCACCGGTGGTCTCCGTGATAAGAACTGTTGTGCCAATTCGAGTAATTTCCTTGCGCACTCCAGCAATAACATCAAGGGGATCGGTGAAATTGGTTCCCCCCCATCCGGAGCCGTGTTCCTCAAAGTATCTTCCCGGGGTACTTTTTCTGCCGCGAAGTTGTATCCCACTGTACCTGGCGCCCACGAACCTGCCAGCGGGGTGTTCGGTGAAGAGCCCTGTGAGGTGGGCATCGAGCACGATCACCTCATCGGCCGCCTCCTTGAAAAAGGTGGTGAAGAGCCCCATGGAGGCGCTGCCGCAGCCCACCCTCATCTTGTGTATCAACTCTCCGTCGATCACTGGGGCTTCTCCAACCTGGATCTCCAAGGTGCTTCCCCCCTTTACCTTCAACTGGATCCGCTCACGATTAGCGATCTGGGCAATGAGACGGGCCACAGTGAAACCGTTCTCTCCAGTTAGCAGGTTGGCCCCCCCAATGGATAGGATCTTAGATCCATACTCCTCGGTGGTCACATGCCCCACCTTTTTCCCCTTTATCAAGAGGGGAGCCCCTTCCTCGCCGATGGGCTTATCCGTATCAATCTTCACCTTGATCCCGCTATAGCTCAGCGGTGCCTCAGTCACCACCGTCACCACATCGACCCCCTGTACCTTCCCCTGGACGATATAGGGGGCGGGGCGGGGATCAGGATAGGTAGTCCCGGCCCCGATCCCTGTGATGAGGGGGTGACGTATGACCTCTTCACACTCAGGGCCCACTATCTCCTGTACGTCCGCAAAGGTGTGCAGGGGCACTATGCGTACGAGAATTCCTCTTTCGTTGCGGAACCTCTGACAGGCCCCGGTTTTGCCTTCAGCGATCTCACAGCCGATAGGGCAGGAGTCACAGCGTACCCTCCCGGCAAGAGCTTCAGCCTCCTTGGTGAGGGCATCCTGTGGGCATACCTTGGCACAGGCCTGACAGTTGACGCATAGCTCCAGGGAGATCACCGCCTTCTTCTCCACTATAGAGATGGCATCCAAAGGACAATCCTGCACACACTTGCCGCACCCTGTGCACTTTTCAGGATCAACGATCATCTCTCCTCCTGCTTACAGCGGCGCACGGGGGGTGGAGTATTCCTGCTGACCCAGGCCTGGACCTCTCCATCTACCAGTACGGCGGCTATACCGGGGATGTCACCCGCCTCAATGGCCTCCAGGGCATCTCTGCCCACCGAGCCCATGGGTGCGTCCATCACCACGAGGTCCGCCTCATACCCCTCTTTGATCACACCTCGTTTCAACCTATAGACCTTGGCAGTATTCCCCGTGGCCATGGCGATGGCTTCTTCGGCCTTGACCCCTCCCAAAGAGGCGATGAAGTTCACCACTCGCAGGATCCCCAGGGGAATCACTCCTGTGCCAGAGGGTGCGTCGTTGCCAATAAGGATCCTCCCAAAGGCCCCCTTCTGGTGGGCGATTTTGATGATCTCTAAGGCCACTTTGGGGTTGCCACAGTGGACGATCTCAAAGGCATAATCAGTCTCCCCGATGATCTTCTCTGCCTCATGTATGGGGACGGCGGTGGGACCTCCGTTTAGGTGGGCCACTACATCGGGGTCGGTGGCCATCACCTGTTCGGCCGTTACGGTGGTGCTGCCGGGGATAGAGGTACCCCCTGTGTGCATCATCACCACCATCCCGTATTTCTTGGCCCAGCGAACCATGGGAGCGGCATCTTGTGGTCTTTTCACGGCCCCTAGACCAATTTCCCCCACATGGGTTACCCCCTCTCTAGCCATTTGGGCAAAGTCCTCTTCCTTCAAGCCCGGCTCCAGAATGAGACCACCCCCCAAGACCTTCACTCCTCCTGGCCTAAAGTTAGCAAAGGCCTTGGCTGCCAAGGTGGCTAGTGCTTTGGTCCCAGCCGCATCGCGCGGTCTTCCAGGAGTATGCACCTCGCCTGCGGAGATCACCGTGGTGACCCCCCCATGGAGGGAGCTGGCGATGAAATCGAGCTGTCTTTGCCTGGGGGTGAAATCTCCGATGACGGGGTGACAGTGAGAGTCGATCAAGCCAGGGGTTACCGTCATCCCTCCCACATCGATGACCTTTTCCACATCTGCGGTCTCCAGGTCTTTCTCTTTCCCCACCTTTTTGATCAGACCGTCTTCGATTAAGATGGCATCGGCCTCCAGGATGGGTTGGGAGAGGTCTCCTGTAACCAATTTGCCGATGCCTTTAATTAAGAGCATGCCCATTTTCTCCTCCTTCTTGCTTGTCGGATAATGATCCTAGAAGGAATATCGTTACTATATTCAAACCATCTACAGCTTTTTGATCTTATCGATATCGAGTTTTTCGAGGATGATCACACCGGCCTTCTTCATCTCCTCCAAGGCCTTCTTCGAGGTCTCCGGAGCTACCCCCCGACAAAGCTCCTCAATCACTATCACCTTATAACCTGCCTTTGCCGCGTCAATGGCGGTGGCCCGTACGCAGTAGTCGGTAGCAATTCCGTAGACCACGACCTTCTTGATTCCATTCCGCCTTAGGATAGAATCCATCTCTGTCTTTTGTCCTCCGTCGTCCTGAAATCCGGAGTAGCTATCGAACCTTTTATCTCTTCCTTTTTGAACGACGGCCAGAAAGAGGTTGTTATCCACCAGGATCCTAGCCTTTTCCGTTCCCTGGACGCAGTGCGGAGGCCAGAGGACCTGAGTTCTACCTTCAATCCTTATCACCTCGAAGGGCTTTTTACCAGGGTGATTGGTATAAAATGAAATGTGATCCCCAGGATGCCAGTCCTGGGTGGCGAAAACGAGGAACCCAGCCTTTCGCAGGGCCTTGGTGGACTTTTCTACTTTTTTAACATAGGTCTTGTCTGTACCGGGCACGGCAAGAGACCCATTTTTCCACTCTGTGAAGTCACCTTGGACATCCACCACAATGACACCTATCCCTTTGGCAACGGTGACCCTTTGCCCTGATGCTAGTGACACAAAGCCGAAGGCGACCGCTGTTCCCAAAAGTAATATCAATACGATCTTCATCACCCCTCCTCCTTTCTGTCAATTTTTTGTCTGATGATTCTTCCCTTTTTCCTAGAGGCCTCTAGGACCCTCTCTAGGCTTGCCGGCAGGTGATATATCCTCTCCCCTAGGGCGTGAGCAATGGCGTTCAGGATGGCCGGAGCGGTGGGGATGAGGGCTGGTTCCCCCACCCCCTTGGCTCCAAAGGGGCCGGTGGGTTCTGGCGATTCCACAATGATGGGGATGACCTCAGGCATATCTTTTACCGTAGGGATCAGGTAGTCCCGCATAGAGCGTGTTTTCCCAGGCACGAACTCCTCCATCAGGGCAAACCCGGTTCCCATAGCCACTCCACTGGCGATCTGTCCCACTACCTGAGAAGGGTTCACCGCTTTTCCCACATCGTGGGCCGCCACCACCTGCAGGACATTTACCTCGCCAGTTGAGGGATCCACTTCTACCTGGGCCATCTGACAGGCGAAGGCATAGGTGGCATAGGGGATCCCTTGGCCGGTTTCGGGA
>QMLM01000086.1 GCA_003646745.1 Deltaproteobacteria bacterium
ATCATCGCCGTCGAGCGAGAGGTCCTGACCCAAACACTGCGCAAAACCAGCGGGAACAAGGCCAAGGCAGCTCGGTTGCTCCAGATCGATTACAAAACCATCCATTCAAAGGTAAAAAAATATGGCATCAAGATAGGTGAAGAAAAGGGAAACATATAATAAAAAAGAGGAGGAGGGAGGGATTGTCTTTTTCATCCCTCCCTCTTAGGGGGGTGAGAAGGAGGGAAAAAATCTTAGGGACTAACCTCGTACCTTACCTTTTCCGGAAAAATCCTCAGACATATTACTCGGCTCCTGCTGGGCACCGGTACCATCTATTGGCTCTATCTTCACCTTGGCACCGATCTCTTCTAATACCGTCTTATATCTCTGAGCCTCCTTAAGATTAATCCCATTTTTCACCGTTATGGGTGCCAACCTCATCATCTTTGTGACATTCTGGGCAGAAAGCCGAAAATATATCTGCAAATTCCTTACCAACTTATCCACTAGGCCGAAATCTTTTGCCGCTGGCCCAAGGAAAATCACTCTATATCTTTCTTCCTCCTGCACCATCATCTTCTCCTTTTTGCATTCTTGACTCCTATCTAAAAATGCATATTAGGTGCCATCCTCTCTTTTTTCTATTGTGTCTTTAATACGTTGATATCAAAAAGGAATTTAGGTTATATAAAAGCAAAGACAGGAAAAAAATTGGGCATCAATGGCCCATTTTGTCCTTGGAATTGACAAAAATTGTCAACACAAAAACCCCGCCTTCACAAGGCGGGGTACAAAATTAAAGTCCAAACTACAATGAAACCGTCGTTACATAGGGCTAACCTTTATTTTGTAAATCTTGCCTCCAGCTTCGTTTACCTCCTTAATCACACTATACTCATCTAACTTCTTTATCTTAACCTTTCTTTCCTCTCCCAGGGATGAAACCTCTGTTTCTGTCCGCAGAATAACATAGTAATCTACCCATATCCCTTCATCCCCGAACTCCACTTTGCCCCATTTTATCGCTACATCGGAGGAGATAGTTTTCTTGTCAAAGTCTTCTGTTAAATCCCATTTGAGACCATCGATGAGGGCCCATCTTTCATCCAAGTCAAGCACCTGCAAACGTCCTTCCATCACATAGAGTGTTGTGACGATAGTCATTTTCTTGACCTGGCTGTGGCCCAAGCTAAAGATCATGAGCTCACCGACGATTAAAATGGCAACCATGAGGAATTTATACCAACGCGGTATTGTCTTCATCACTCCCATACCTCCTTCCATGAGGTTACACCTGTCTGATAGGGGCTACCTGGCGGGTTAACAGGTACCGTCAACCCCATAGGCAGGTAGAGGACATCCCCTTTGGCCTTGGGGCTGCCACCAGCGAACCCTTTGTCCAGTTTCAATATGGCGGCACCTACCGCCCTGTCCTCACCGATGCTTACCGTATCACCCTCATTTATAACTCCTTCCCCAGTGAGGTCAAAAACAGGGGTTATGGTAGAGGTACCGCTGGTATAATAGACGCCATAGAGATTAGATGTCCCGCCCCCGGAGCAAGGATCACCCGCGGCCGTAGCAGGTATATAGGTGAGGAAAAAAACTACCTCACGATAGACCAGAAAGTCACTTATACACCTTTCCCTATCCTCTAGAAGGTGGAAATACCAGCCTTTACCTTCTACGTTGGTAGCGATGTCCTGACTTGGATACTGGTCGTCTACTATGGCATAGCCGGTGAGGGCCTCATTACCGGTAACAGAGCCAGAGATAATAACCCTGTGATCCAGATCAGAGAGGGTAATAGTACTGTCTGCCAGAGCAAAGTTTCCATTTGCTTGATCCCAATAGCGGTCAAATACCCCCACGGCCATAAATATGCTTCTGGTCTCATCACTGCCATTAATGGTCTCCGTAATCGAGCACCCATTTCCGCTGGGGCAGGAACCACCTGTGGCATCAGGTGGGCAATCCACCCCTTCTGCGCAACATATATTGTCGTTGTAACAAAGGTACCTTCCGGTACCCACATAGATCCACAACCGACCACTATCATCAAAGGAGACCGAGGGCTTCATCAGGATGGGTTGATCAGCATTGGAAGGACTGAGGGAGAGGAGTGGATCGATGTCAGGAGTACTGGGATCCACATCTACTGTCCATCCATTCGGGTTTGCAGCATAGGTCTTGCTTGCGCCAGATCCCGTAAAGGTCTTGATCCTCCACAAATTACCCTTGGCATCACCGATGTAGATCACATCCACGCTGTAGTCGAGGTCATAGTCCACGGCTACCGGAGACCCAAAGAAGTTGTTGGCACCCCTGCTGCCCAACGAAAAGGTCCTTACAATGCTGCCATCGTTAGGATCAACCACAAAGATGTAACCATTGGTATCGGTATAGCCGTCGTCGGTGGAATATCCCTTTCCATCTCTGGTCTTGGGGCCGGAGCCGAAGACCACATACCAGTTATCCCCTACTTTCACAGCAATGGGCTTGGAGGTGGTATAGCCAAACCTCTCGTCATTTATCTCCCACTTCACCACAGGCTCTTCAGGATCGGTAACATCGAGGGCGAAGTAGGCGGAGCGCAAAGTGGTATCCGTTGATCCATTATTGTCGGTATCAACGTCGATGGGAGTCCCCCCTATCCTCATCCCTCCCAGCAGGATGGACTTCCATCCATCAGTTAGCTTTATATCCCAGACTTTGCTGCTCAAATCGACGTAAAAACAGTGACAGTAATCGGGATCGGCGAGCCATTTCAGATGTGGAAGCAGATTGTAGGGGATATAGGACCAGATCTCCTCCCCATCGTTGGCGTCAAAGGTATGGAGCATCCCATCATTGGCCCCTATGAATACGACCTCCCTGCGGTCGGAGTTCTCCCAGTAATAATTCCAATAGCTGCTGTCTCCATACGTTAAATCAAAGCGTGCTGCAGGCTTGCCCGAGAAAACGGGGCTGGAATATATGATATCACCCATATAGTGTCCATCCCTGTCTCTTAGGCTGAACCCACCGGAGGGATTATCATCCCCTCTAATGTAAGAGATCAAGGCGTTTACCTCGCTGGTCTCGTCTTTGTTGCCGTCATTATCTAGATCGACATCAAAGTAACCACCCAAAGTGGAGGCATTGGCGGTGTTAAAGTCCACCTGGTTGCCCGAGATAAAGGTGAAGATGGTGCGGGAGTCATTGCCGGCCTTTTGGGCCACCTGCAGATCTGCATCCCAGAGGGGGTTATCGTATATACCATCTTCATTGATGTCCGAGACCGGATCGCCATTGCTGTCGATCAAGTAGCCATTCTCATCCAAACCAAAAGCCCTAATGTTACCCCACCACAGAGCCCTTTGTGGGTGTTTATAGTAAGGGACATAGATTAAATCAGTACCAGATACCGGCTCAGAGCTAACGGCCACAGAGGAAGCTGCGGCCGCTTCCAAGGTGATCTCCTCAAAGATGCTTTCCAGGGCAGCGGCTGTCTGATCGGCATCCTCCGCCATGTAGTAATTCCCCCCTCCGTTTGCTGCCGCCTTCTGGAGCAGGATATCCCCGGCTCCCTCCTTACCGAAGAGGTAGACCGTGTGCAAGGTAATGTTTTGTTCATTATCCAGATCCGATCGCAAATCTGTGTTATGGGCATAGTAGGCGATATCGTCGAGGTAGGTGGAACCATCACTATCCCACGGATACTCACTACAACTACATGCGCCGAAGCCACAGTTGTCGTTGCCGCAAGGGCATGCAGGGGTGCCATCCGTCTCACAGTCATCACCGTCGGCATCCCTGAGGCCTGAGGGGATGTTCAGATCCTGGGTCGACTCCCCGTCGGTGAGCAGGATGATGTAATTCCTGGCGCACCACACCAGCCCTTCATAATCCTCGTTGTACATGGGATCCTCGGGAAAATCTCCTCTGTCTGGGTCATAGTCGGAAGAATAATAATATGGGTTTTGTTGCGCGAAATATCTCGTCGCCTCATATAAGGTCTCCGCCAGGGGGGTCCAAGTTGTCTCTATGTAAGGGCAACCTCTATCCCAATCACAAAAGGATTTATTTATCTCCGCCACAATTTCTTGCAATTGAGTAGCATCCAGTTTCTTTATATACTTGAGGATCCTCCCACCTTGGCTGTGGTTGAAGAACATCAAGCCCAATCTCACCTTGTCTTTGAGCTGGTGTAGCAGACCCGTGGCCTGGAAGTCGGCAGAGACCCTTCGCCGTAGGTAATACCCGTCAGTGCAATTATTATAATTACTATCTGTACAGACCTCTAGCCAAGAGGCCCGATCACAGAACGAGCTGCCCCTCACCCGATAATATCGCCAGCCCTGGTTGTTAAAGGGGGTTTGATTGCTTGTATCTCGATATCTTTTCTCGTTGAGCCAATAACGGGCATCTATGTTGGTGGCCAAGAAGTGACTGCCGCCACTTTCCACCACCCTCCCCCCGGTGAGCACGGTTCTTGCCACATCGATCCTGGTCATCCCCACCCAATTGAGAAAATTTCCGCTCCACTCTCCTTCTTGCGCTTCTTCGAAATACATCCCCGAGGAATTATAGTTATATCTCTTAGTGGGATCGAAGACCCCATAATAGGTTGCATTTGGGTTATAATCCTCGCAAACGGTGGGATTGAAATAGTCCCATCCCTCATCTACGTAGGCAGCAGCAAGCATACTGCCAGAGTTGTCAAAGATGATCAATACATTAGGCAATATGGACACCCCTGCCCCCGAGGGAGGAGAGGCACAGGGAGCAGCAAAGATCGAGTAAGGAGGGATGACAAAGAACAGGATAAGAACTATGGCTATTGTCACCCAAAAACGATCAAACTTAAAGGAATCCATTTCATACCTCCTTTTTATTGGACAATCCGGCGATAGGTGGTTTGCACCCGGGACTGGGAGGTGGCCGTACTGGTATTGGCTATGGAATCTATCTGATAATATATGGCCATCCTCGTCTCCCTTCCCCCGCCGAACTCAGCACTGCCTCCAGTAATATAATCAACCCCAAGGCGATCGACATGGATCTCCATGTTACAGTCACCGATGCGTGGGGCCACATGAGGGGATCCACTGGTATCAAACCCCCGTACCTCGTCTTTGAAGGCATCCTCATCGGGTTGGGGATTGGCGCCATTTGGAAGATCTTGGTTGTTCAGGACGACTTCGATCATCCGGCGGCCATAATCCGTCCCCCCATCGGCGGCATAGAAGGCGTCTTCCAAAAGCCTCTCGTTCCCAGTAATCCTGGTCTCCACTGTAGAGGTAAAGACCGCATATACCCCGATGAGGGTGAGCACGATAAGTATCAACAAGGCAATAATCAGGGCCGTTCCCTCTTTTTCCCTTAACCTTTTTAAAAAGATGTGCAGAGACATATATCCTCCTCTAAAATCCTAAGTTGCGCACATGGACCCTTGTAGTTAATGTCCTTCTCCTGTAGCCGTCCGGGCCATTTAGAGAGGTGGTGTGATCTTCCAACGGAGGCTGTCGAAAATTGCTCTCCTTGGCGTCCTCCACGGCAGCCCGCGCCACTACATTTACCTCCACCACCCGGATAGATGAGATATCCGTGGGGGGAGCGCTGTGTGTGGCATCATAACAGTACCAATTCCCATTATTATCTTGATAGGAGACCTGCAGATCCTCGATATTAAGGGCAAGAGGCTGACCGTTCTCCCTTAGCTCATGGCTTGTAGGGTCGACATTATAAAATATGGCCGGGACCACCCGTGTGTTTGTCGCCGAGTAGCTGTGTTGGAGGATATAACCGCTGCGAAAAGTTATCGTGGTACTGCCAGCACTATAATTATTGGAGATCACAATTCCTTCTGTATTGGTTCCGTCACTGATGATAAAGGCCCCATTAGCCGCAAAATCATCATTCCCATCTCCGTCAATATCCGTGACGGTCACCGTAATTGAGGTAGCACCTTGGCTGGCATCGCTATTAAGCTCGGCATAAAAGACCTCTGAGGCTGGCAAGGTCTGGATCCTGTCGGGGTCACTTACAAAAATTCCATCAGCTCCAGTAGTGCTATTTACCGGAGCAAGGGCGCAAAATTTGGGCACGCCATAACCCGCCATCCTCACGTTGTGGACCAAGGTGAGAAGGGCCATGCGGGCGTTTTGTTGCATATCGGCTACGTTATCCTGAACGGCATAGGTCCTCTGTTGGGTCATAAAGAAGGAATACATGGCCGCCACAAGCAGTGCCGAGATCACCATCGCTATTAGCAGCTCTATAAGTGTAACTCCTTTTTCCCGCCGCAACATTGCCTTCCTCCTCTATTGAGACTTCACCGTGGTGAAAGAAACACTATGGGAGTTATCGGGATGGGGCCACTGGACGGTCACCGTAATGGTCTTTAAATTATTTGTAGCGTCTTCACTTACCGTCCAACTTCTGTTAAATCCCATATCCCCCAAGGCCCTGATAGGGTTATTGCCATCTTGATAGTTACCGTTCACGCTGTCGTTGCCAGGTTGGGGGTCGTTGAGTTGGGCATCATCATAGGAAAGGTTGCGGAGTTCCTCCAGCTTATCCTGAGCTAGGGTGATCCCAACAGTCATCTGGTTGCTGAAGGAGTTGCTCCTGGTGGCCACGATCTGCAACCCCGCTAGACCCAACAGCCCGATGGAAAGGATCACTAAGGCGATCATCACCTCCAATAAGGTAAAACCCCGGCGCCCCAAAAACCCATTATTCCCTTTTATCCTCATGACCAACCCTCACTCATACTTATCCCGCCAGAAGGGGCAACTCTAATACGATACTGCTTTCCTTTAGAATTATTCGTGTAGATACTATCACTTGAAGAACTGCTGGAAGAGGTACCATTGGGGTTAAAACGGATAGTATGATTGGGAAAATCCGTGTTAACTATGTTTACCCCCTTGGGGGCACTGAACGTATCCCCCTCCTGGGTCCAAACACTCGACCCACTCGGCTGATTGCCCCTCTCTATTCGGTAGGTCTCATTATTTAAATCAAAAACCACCCTATACTCCAA
>QMLM01000087.1 GCA_003646745.1 Deltaproteobacteria bacterium
GAATACCTCAGCCATCTCGGCCACCTTCACATCGGGGTCAAATACCGCCTCGGCAGAGGCGACATGATGGGCAACCCGCTGAAACATCTCCTGTGGGGTTTCCACTACGTGGCCCTCAGGATCCTTCTTAAGGTACCTGGCCCGCAGTATGCGTAGGGCATTTGGCGTCAAATTGATCTTCATGGTTTATAAAATAATTGAGATCAGATTTGTTGTCAAACCTTTTGAGCCCCTCTGCCTGTAGCGGACTCGTCGATGGCGGGTTTCACGAGCGTTTCTCTTCCACAAACAAATATGCTACGCTGCCGAGGGCTGCGGCAGCAAAGCAGAGGCCGAAGGCAAAGGAGAAGGCCTCGCTGGATAGTTGTCCCTGGGAAAGTGGAAATCTATCTATCATGGCACCCATAATGTGTTGGAAGAAGGCGCCCCCACCTATGGTGAAGAAGTTCACTGCGGTCATCGCGGTTGCGGCGATAGAGCTTGGCAACAGCTCTTTGATGTTGGCATACATCACTTGCCCACAGGAGCTGAACAGACCAATCCCGAAGAAAATCACCAATAACAGATGGGTAGACAATGGGAAGAAACCGATCAATGGGAAGATAAAGAGCGTGAAAAGGAGCATCCCAATGGTTGTGACCTTCTTGCGACTGTTAAAGACCCGATCAGAGAGGAAGCCGAAGATTGGACCTCCTACAATAAACCCGATGGGGAAGGCCATCAAAGTCCTTCCTCTATCAACAAGTGGAAGTCCATAGACTACCTCCAGGTAAGGTCCTGCCCAAAGGCCGGCTATTGAGATATAGGTACCATAGCGGACAAAGGCAGCAAGAGCAATGAACCAAAAGGAGGGAAGTTGCAAAACTTTCCTAATTCCTTCCATAGATTCCTTCCACAGACCTTTTTCGTGCATCCGGTCTTCCCCCCCATCTTTACCTTCAGGACGATCACTTACCCCCAGATAGATCCAGATGGCGATGAGCAAATGGATAAGGGCTATGAACAAGAAGACCTTACGCCATCCCAACCAATTTACCGCCATAGCGAGAGGGGCGGTGGCGAATACGTTCCCCAACGTCCCTATGGATAGGACAAACCCAGACATAGTGGCAAAAGTATCGGGTGGGAACCAGATGGTTAGCAGCTTATAGGTGCCCATTAATGCGCAGGCCATCCCCAAACCCAAAAGGACACGCCCCAGGACCGCCATGGGGAAGGAGTTTGCTAGGGCAAATGTTACTGCCCCCCCGATCCCTAAGAGGGAAAGAAGAAGGATTAACCTCTTCGCCCCAAAGAGGTCCATGGCTGCCCCCATGGGGATTTGGACAAGGGCGAAGGCGTAAAAGAAAGCAGAGCTGAGCAACCCCAAATCAGCAGCCCTTAGGGATAGGTCATGCATCAGGTCTGAAGCGATCACCGCTGAGGAGGACCGATAAAACTGAGAAAAGAGAAACAGCAAGCTCAAGGGGACAAGCATCCAAATCCTTTTTTTCACCTTTGCCTCTGCTAAGACCAATAAGGGATCCCTTAATAGGGGTCGTTCAGAGCTCTATCCCCAGTTCCCTGGCGAGCTCATCCCAGGCCCTAGGGTGGCGGGGCCGGTAGAGGAGATATGGTATGTGCGGATAGCGATGGCTTCCGATCTTTTTGCCCGCCTCAGCTAAGCTTGCCAGCAGAGGGCCCAATTCTGAGGTCGGCAGAGAGAAGATCAACTCATTGTCCTGAACGGCGGAGAATATCCTGTCTCCCGCACCGGGGATGATGACCCTTGGGGTTTTCTCCTGCAGGGTGCCGATTACCGCCTCGGTACAAGCTAACTTCCCCGTTGAGGTGAGGGCCACTGTTCCTCCGTTTCCATAGGTGTAGCCTTGCACTAATTTTACCACCTGGGCAGGGTTGCCATAAATGAGTATAAGGTCCGGTTCGGCCTCCACCTTCCCTAGGGGTTCCATCATGATGCCCTCATACCCCTTTTCCCAGAAAAACCAAGGGGTCTTTTCGGCCTCCTTAGGGCCCTTTAACCACCCCATCTCCACTATGAGGCGTTCCAGGGCCTCTCTTCTGTCTTTTACCTCCCCGAAACCAAAGGCCAGATAAGCGGGCAGACATACCAGATCATCGCCTCTCATCACCACCCTCCAGCCGTATATTCTGGCCAAGCCGAGAGCCTGACAAAGGGTGATCTTTATACCAAGGTCCTCTCTAGGCCGGCGTACTCCTTGCGGTAGCCCCTTTAGGTCATTCAATAGAGTTAGCCCGACAGGGTTAGTCCTCAACCTCAGTTGAGAAACCAACTTCTCCTCCATTTCCTTCCATTCCATTTGCACCCTCCTTTGTCTCTTTACGGCAGATGATGATCTTGGACCTCCCGGTCTGTGTCCTTAACTTTTTCACGTAGGGGAAATATCTCCTAAAGATCCCTTCCTCCCCCTTTAATATTTCGAGGGCCTTCTTAGAACCCATGGATAATATTCGCCCATAGAATAAGAGTCGCACCAGGGGATTAGAGGGAATGTCGTGCTCCATCATGAAGAACCCCTTCCCCCTCTTTAGAACCCGGGAGACCTCCTGCAGGCACCTTCCCGCGGCCTCTGCTTTAAGTTCGTAAAAGGCGTGGGAACAAGTGACGCCATCAAATACCTCCCTCTTAAAAGGGAGGAAGGAAACGTCGGCCTCAACCAGTAATATGTTGACATGTTTTTTAGTCTTCTCTCTGGCCACCTGTAGCATTCCCCGGGAAAAGTCCACCCCTACAACCATTCCCTTATCTCCCACAAGGTGACGCAGGCTCAAAAGCAAGCTCCCGGTGCCTGTGCAGATATCAAGGGCTATATCCCCTTTCCCCAGACCTACCTTTTGCGCCAAGTAATTCCTTAGGAATCCACCTCGATCTCCAGAATGCAGGGCAACGAAAATGTCATAAAAATGGGAGAAAACGTTATAATATTTCTTGCGAAATCCTTTCATGATTTGCTGCCGTAAAGCTCCTGAAAGGTAGCCTTAATTCCCTCAATAGAGATATCATTTTCCTGAGATAAACTCAAGGGCTCACGTGTCTGCGCAAACTCAAGGCACCCTGTGGGCATGAAGCTAAGCAGTTGAGGCAGCGTATGCAGGCATAACGACTACTGGGATTTTTCGCTAGCTCTGCGTACCCAGTGCCTAGTTCAACCAAGCCGACGAGACAGCTCTGGTCACAAGTGCCACAGTGGATGCATTTGCTCTCTTCTTTCTTTATCCGGAAGATGCTGGTTTTGTTTATTGAACCAATAATTAGTGAAAAGGGGCACCCGATGCGACAATGGGGGCGAAGCCACTTATGAGGGGTCTTTAGGCGGACCAACTCATAGATGGTTCCAAGGGGGCAGGCCCAGCTACAAAAGGCTCGGCCAACAAAAACGGAGGAGATGATAGCCAAGGCCAAGATTATCCCCACAAGGGCAAATCGATGATTGAACAACAAAATGGTCCAAAGAAGGAGAGAGGAAACTTGAGATATCCTGCGCCAGCGTTTTAGTTTCTTAAGAGGCGGGACTTGAGATGTCACAATTTATGAAATTAAGGGCCGTTAAATCTATTGCCTGACCTGATCCTCCTTAAATCCTCTTTGACCATTATTTCCACCAGCTTTTCTAAAGATGTTTTAGGTGCCCACCCTAGCTCTCTGTGGGCCTTGCTGGCGTCGCCGATCAGCAGGTTGATATCCGCAGGGCGAAAAAGGCGGGGATCAATCTCCACTACAACCCTTCCCGTTCTCCTATCTATCCCCCTTTCCTCTTCACCTTTTCCTTCCCAAACGATCTCTATATCTAACGTGCCGAACGCCCTCTCGACGAACTCCCTTACAGAGTAAGCCTTTCCTGTGGCGATGACGTAATCATCCGCCTGTGGATTATTCAACATCAACCACATGGCCTCCACATATTCCGGGGCATAGCCCCAATCCATGCGAACGTTTAAGTTTCCGAGCAATAACTTCTCCTGCAGGCCCTCCTTTATCTTGGCAGCAGAATAGGTGATCTTTCTGGTGACAAACTCCAACCCCCTTAAGGGGGATTCGTGGTTGAAGAGGATCCCCGAGCAAGTGAAGATATCATAGACCTCGCGATAATTAATGGTTATCCAGTGTCCGTACAACTTGGCGATAGCATAAGGACTTCTCGGATGAAAGGGAGTATCTTCCGATTGGGGTACTTCTCGTACCTTGCCGAACATCTCATTGGAAGAGGCTTGGAAGAACCTTATATCCGGATTCACGTTCCGCACCGCCTCTAGAAGACGGGCCACACCAAGCCCCGTGATCTCACCAGTAGCTACAGGTTGCTCAAAGGATACACTGATATAACTTTGTGCCGCCAGATTATATACTTCCTCCGGTCTAACCTCCTGTAACAATTTGGTGCAGTTGCGTTCGGTCTGTAGGTCCAACTCCCGTAGATTCACCTTATCCGCAATTCCTAACTCGCTCAATCGCCAGAGATTGGGCGGGTAGTTTTTGTAGGTACCATAGATCTCGTAACCTTTCTCAAGGAGAAATTTGGCTAAATAGGCCCCATCCTGGCCCGTAACCCCAGTAATTAAGGCTCTTTTCGCCATAATCTTTTTAAATTTTCTGTTTTAAATAACTTTCCAAATAATGATAAAGTACTTTCTAAATATTTTACCACTTTCTCCACTGCGTGACAAGATTATCTCGATAAAGGGGGCACTTCTAATTATTCTCAGGAGATTAACCCTTCTTTCTTTAAAAGCGTACATGTAGATTTCCTCTTAGTGCGAAAAGGGTGCGGAAAGTCGGCTGTTAAAGAGACAGCCTTTTAGGAGGTTGAGATCGGTGGAGAAACCCAAGGCAAAATCATCAACCAGATCTTGGCGATGGTCTTGAAGAGAGGGAAGGGGGGTCAATCACGGCTTGCCGTTGAGTGGGTGCATGGCGCAATCAGTTTCTCTTAAGAGGTTTCTTTCCCCATTGCCTCCCAGACCAGTTCGGCGATGTCTTTAGCCCGGTATTTATCCTCTAACTCCTTATCCTTGATTCCATCCACCAACATGGTGTAGCAAAAGGGGCAAGCTGTTCCCACCAGCTGGGGGTCACACTTTATAACATCCTCTATTCGGGCGTGATTAATGCGGGTGCCCAGGTGTTCTTCCATCCACATCCTTCCCCCTCCAGCGCCACAACAGAACCCCTTTTCGCGGCTGCGCTCCATCTCCACTAATTTCACCCCAGGAAGTGCCCGTAAGATTTGGCGAGGTGGGTCATAGATCTTGTTATGCCGCCCGAGATAACAGGAGTCGTGATAAGTTACCTTCAGGTTCAACTCCTTTTTGAATTGGATCCGACCTTGAGCGATTAGGTCGGCTAAGATCTCGGTATAGTGATAGACCTCGAATTCCCCGCCAAACTGGGGGTATTCGTTCTTCAAGGTGTTATAGCCGTGGGGGCACAGGGTGATGATCTTCTTTACTTTATAACCCTTCATTACCTCGATGTTCTGCTGGACCATGATTTGGTAAAGGTATTCGTTCCCCAGCCTCCGGGCCGAGTCGCCGCAACATCCTTCCTCCCTGCCCAGGATGCCAAAGCTCACCCCCGTTGCCAGCAGGATTCGTACCACAGCCTCGCTCACCCGTTTGTTGAGATCATCGAAGGAGCCTGCACAGCCCACATAGAGGAGAAACTCCACATTGGCCTCTTCGGCCAAGGTTCGCACCCCGAGTTCCTTGGCCCAGTCCCCTCTGGTGGCCGCACCAATGCCCCAAGGGTTGCTGTTGTTCTCCATGTTCCGGAAGGCTAACTGCACCTCCGGAGGAAAACGGCTTTCCATCAGGGCTAGATAGCGCCGCATGTCTATGATCTTGTGGTAAGGCTCGATGAATACCGGGCAATGTTCCACGCATGCCCCGCAGGTGGTGCAGGACCAGATTTCGTCTTCTAAGACCACCTCTCCGATCATGGCCCTTTCTTCGGAAGAGGATGATGCGGCTGGGGCCTCTTCTACCCCCCAAACCCTCATACTGGCGATGACCCCTCTGCCTTTTTCCCAGAAGTGGGTTTTGAGATCTTGAATTACCTTTTTTGGGTTGAGGGGCTTATCGGTAAAGGTGGCGGGGCATTGCTCCTGGCAGCGGCCACAGCGTGTACAGGCATCTAGGTGCAGTAGATCCACCCACGTGAAGTCCTCTAATTTCCCCACACCATAGGTCTCCGCTTCTTCCATATCTTCAATGGGACGAAGGGCAGCAGGAGGGTTTAGGTTTCGGAAAAAAATGCTTAAGGCGGAGGAGATGATATGTAGGAGTTTGGAATAAGTGATATAGCCGATGAAGATAAAAGCCAAGGTGATATGAAGCCACCAAAAGACCTTATGTATGATTTTTGCCTCTTGGGGGGTGACACTGTTGAAAAGAAGGGACACAAAGGCCCAACCCACAGGTGACCACCTCGCCCATGGTGGTTGCAGGGCCGCCAGTCTTGCCCCCTCTACAAGGAAGCCGGTGATTAAAATGGCAAGGATTAAGGCGAGGGTGATGGCATCATCCGCCTTGTTATCCAACCTCTGAGGTCGCCAGATATACCTGCGCACCAAGGCCATCAGGGTCCCGATGATGGCTAAAAGGCCCAATAGATCCAGGATCAAGGAGAAAAAGAGGTAAAAACCTCCATGAAGGAATGCCTTTCCCCATATAGGCAGAGTGATGTCCTCTTGAAGGAAAATAGTGAGGGTACCTAAGAAGAGGACTGCAAACCCCCAAAATATGAAAAGGTGCATAATTCCCGGGTAGCTGTCCCGCAAGATACGAGCGTGTCCCAAGGCGAAGGTAATGAGGGAGCGCACCCTAGCACCGAGCCGATCGAACCTTCTCTCCTGCCCCCCCATCCGCCACAGACAGATCCGCTCATAAAGGGTGTAGGCAAAGATCAAGACAGGAATAGCTGCCAAGACATAAACTACTACTCTTACATTTCCTACATTCCAAAAGATCTCCCTTGTGGGAAGC
>QMLM01000088.1 GCA_003646745.1 Deltaproteobacteria bacterium
CCGAGAACCCAACTCCTCCCAGAATGATGGGTCGCTGTGTTTTTCCTTTCATATAGTCGGTTATCTCTTTTATCCTGGGGATTATAAAGTCTTGGCTGAGATAATAGCAATCGTCGGTATTGCGCACAGAAACGCCGATAGCCACCGGGTTATGAACCTCAAAATATTCCTCCACTGCCTGCTGCCAGGAGGTGGTGAAACAAAGATCGATCAGATCCACCTCAAAACCTGTCAACCCGAGGGAACTGGCAAGGTAATCGAGGCCGATAGGGGTGACCGGGGGCTTCATCTGATTGGGATTGATAAGCAGAACCCTTAACGGATCCTCAGAAGGTAAAGGGGACATCTTTTCCATTTTCTTTTCTAAAAAACCATACCATAGAACCCCCTTGGAGGCAATAGTCCCGTCACAAGATTGTTTTGTTGCTGCAAAAGGGGTATATTTTTGAGATCACTTTGCTCGGAGGAGATCATGGAGCCGAAAGAGGCTATCGCATTTGCTAAGGGGGAAAGAGATGTAGATCTGCTTTTGAAAAATGCCCAACTCGTCAATGTGCTCTCAGGAAAGGTCGAATTTAGGAACGTGGCCGTCACCCAGGGGATAGTGGTGGGGTTCGGGGATTATCCTGCTCGGAAGGTGCTGGACCTGGAGGGGAGGTTTTTGGTTCCTGGTTTTATCGACGCCCACGTCCACATCGAAAGCAGCTTAGTGGGGGTGAGGGAATACGCCAGGGCCATTCTCCCCCATGGGGTGACCACGGTGGTGACCGACTTTCACGAGATCGCCAATGTAATGGGCACGGAGGGGATAAAGCTCATGCACAAGGAGGCAGAATCCATCCCCTTAAATCTATATGTCATGCTCCCCTCATGTGTTCCTGCCACCCCCCTAGAGACCTCCGGGGCCGAGATCAGGGCAGAGGATCTCCAGGAGCTCATGGAACAGGAATGGGTAAAAGGGCTGGGGGAGATGATGAACTTCCCAGGGGTGATCCATAAGGTGCCCGGGGTGCTGAAAAAGATCCAGATGGCCCAGGGCAAAAGGGTGGATGGCCACGCCCCAGGACTTGGGGGAAAAGAGCTTGCTGCCTATATAATTGCCGGGATATCCTCAGATCACGAATGCACCCAAAGGGCTGAGGCTGAAGAGAAGCTGGCCCAGGGGATGTATATAATGATTAGGGAAGGCTCTACGGCCAAAAACCTGCAGGAGCTCATTCCCTTGGTCACCCCCGAAAATGCCCGCCGATATATGTTTGTCTCCGACGACCGCCACCCCCTAGAACTCATCAGCGAGGGAAGCGTTGATCACTGTGTAAGAGAAGCCATACATTGGGGAATAGACCCTGTCATCGCCATCCAGATGGCTACGGTCAACCCTGCTGAGTACCTCCGACTGCCCGGACTCGGTGCCATCGCCCCAGGATATCGAGCGGACCTGTTGGTGATAGACGACCTCAGAAGGATTGAGATTTATCAGGTCTTTAAAGACGGCCGTTTAGTAGCCGAAAGGGGGAAGGTTATTCCTGGGGTCATTAAAGGGCGAAGGATTAGTGCACTACAAGACACCTTCCACATCCAGGGGATATCCGCTAAGCGATTTCAAATAAAGGCCCAGGGCAGCAGGGCGAAGGTTATCGAGCTCATCCCCCACCAGATCGTGACAAAAAGGGGACTTCATAAGGTCAAGACAGAAGGGGGGATGGCCGTAGCGGACCCTGCAAGGGACATACTGAAGATAGCGGTTGTGGAGAGGCATAAGGGGACGGGTAATGTGGGTTTAGGGCTTGTTAAGGGCTTCGGCCTGTGGGAAGGGGCCATTGCTTCCTCCGTGGCCCACGATTCTCACAACATTGTGATAGTAGGGGTAAGAGATGACGACATGGCCCGAGCGGTGCAGGGAATCGTCGAGATGAAGGGGGGGTTGATCGCCACAAGGGCAGGAGAAATATTGGCTTCTCTACCCCTGCCCATCGGGGGGCTGATGTCCGATCTATCGATAGAGGAGGTCAGAGATAGGCTTGATAATCTGCACCGCAGGGTCAGGGAGATGGGTGGAAAACTGGAGGACCCTTTTATGACACTGTCCTTTTTGGCACTACCCGTGATCCCGGAGCTAAAGATCACCGATAAGGGGCTGGTGGATGTGACAAGATTCGAGATCGTCCCCTTATTCGGTGAGGGTTGAAACCCTTAAACCTATTTTAAAAATCTTGACAACCTAAAATTATGTCCATAAAATTAGTTATAACAAATGACTAATTAGGAGGTCATTTTATATGAGGAGTGTCACTGTAGCAGAGGGTAAAAAGGGGTTCAGCCGTTTTATTAAGGATGTCGCCGAAGGGGATGAGGAGATTGTCATCACCAAAAGGGGGAGGCCTGTGGCCGTTATAGTTCCATATGGACGATATCAACATTCCAAACGGATAGAAGGGTGCAGGAAGATTATGGAGGCGAGAGAGGCATTTTGCAAAATCGGGGCTTCTGCAGATGAAATTTACCAAGAATCCAGAGGCCAGTTGGAGAAAGGAAGATGAAGCAGGTGGTGATAGATGCCAGTGTAGTGTTGAGGTGGTATCTCAGTGATGAGGAATATGGCCCATATGCCCTTAAACTCTTGGATAGATATGTAACTGGTGAATTGACCCTCTTGGCTCCTTCCTTGTTGGAGTACGAGGTGGCAAATGGACTAATTATCGCATGGCGCAGGGGAAGGATTGAAGAGGGGAGACTTCTTTTAGCCATGGAAGGATTTTTTGATTTAGGAATTAAATTAAAGGGGATCTCTCATCTTTATCCTAAGTTATTATATTATTGTAAGGTCTATAACTGCTCCGCCTATGATGCTAGTTATCTAGCCCTTGCTGAACAGGAAGAAATTTCTCTTATTACCGCCGATAAAAAGGTATTCAGTGCGACAGCCGAAGATCTTCCCTGGGTAAAATGGCTGGGAGATATGGGGTAAGTGGTTTGGATAATTCCCCTCTTGCATAGCCCCCGCTTCCGCAGTACAATTCCCATCGATTTGGTAAATGTCTCAAGTAATTTTTTGCAGGAGTGACGAAGATGGACACTGACAAGATTGATTGGCGAGAGGTAAGGGAGGAGGCGGTGGAGATCCTTGGCGCATACATAAAGATCAACACCACTAACCCTCCAGGAAACGAAATGGAGGCGGCTCGCTATCTGGAAGGGATATTGAGCAGGGAGGGAATTGATACCAAAATCTATGAGCCTGTTTCTCATCGAGCCAATCTCATGGCCGTTTTGCCTGGGCAGGGGCAAGGGGCGCCGATGATCTTGCTTAACCACATGGATGTAGTGCCAGTGGAGGAAGATAAGTGGGAGCTGGACCCCTTTGGAGGGATTGTCAAGGATGGATATATTCATGGACGAGGGGCCATCGATATGAAGGGTAAAGGTGTAGCGGAGCTGATGGCCGTGCTCCTGTTGAAGAGGTATAAAATCCCATTAAAGAGGGATGTCATATTTCTGGCCACCGCTGACGAAGAGGCGGGAGGTAATTGGGGGGTCAAGTGGATGCTGGAGCGAGAACCCCGGTTGAAGGAGGCGGCCTTCGTCCTCAATGAGGGGGGTAGCATCTTGTTGCGGGACAATGGGGAGGTAGACCATTATGAAATAGCGACGGCCCAAAAGGTGGTCTCTCAGTTTACCTTGAGGGCTAGGGGGAGGTCAGGCCACGGATCCATGCCCCATCGTGATAGCGCCAATGTCAAATTGATAAGGGCCTTGCACCGGGTGGTGGAGTGGGAGACACCCTTTATGGTCATACCATTGGTAAAGGAATACTTCGCAAATTTGGCCAAGATCAGGTCCCCTGAGGAGGCAGAAGGATATCGAGATATAGAAAAGGCTTTGAGCGATCCCTCCTTTGTCGAGACTTTTTGTGCCAACCCCTGTTACAACGCCATGGTGAGAAATACCCTCACCCCCACCATCTTGAGGGCGGGAAAGAAGGTAAATGTCATCCCCTCGGAGGCCGAGGCGATCTTTGATTGTCGCATCCTTCCAGGATCGTCCGTTGAGGAGCTCTTCTCACAGTTAAGGGATATCATCGGGGATGAGGATATAGAGATATCCCTTCTGCCGGATTTTGAAAGCCACCCCCTTCCCCCTTCTCCCACCGACAATGAGTTATACCAAGCCATCTTTAAGGTGGCTCAGAGGAAGGACCCGGGGTGTGTGGTTACCCCTTTTCTCATCACTGGGGCCACTGACAGCCGGTTCTTCCGAGGCGCGGGGGTGCCCTGTTATGACTTCTCCCCTTTTCGCCTGAGGCAGGATGAACTAAGGTTGGTCCATGGCCATAATGAGCGAATATCTACAGAAAATCTGGCCTTCGCTAGCGAGGTCATCTTTGAGATTGTGAAAGAGGTGGCCGCTGGATGAGGGCGATCATCTCCCGCACCGCCCTCTCCATCCCCACCAAAACTGCCCGGGCCACAATGCTGTGGCCTATGCTCAATTCCTCTATCTCCGGGATGGCCGCTATTGGGCTCACATTGAAGTAATTGAGGCCATGTCCGGCCTTTACCTCCAGACCAAGGTTATAGGCCTCTTTGGCTGCGGCTATTACCTTCTTTAGCTCCTCCTCCGTCTCCTGAGGGGTATTGGCTTCACAATAGGGACCGGTATGGATCTCGATGGCATCGGCCCCCACCTCATGGGCAACCCTTATCTGTTCCAGGACAGGGTCGATGAAGAGGCTTACCTTTATGCCAGCCCCTTTCAAAGTCCTCACCACCTCTGCAACCTTTTCCCGGTTCCTTATAACATCGAGGCCCCCTTCGGTGGTTAGCTCCTGCCTCCTCTCAGGGACCAAGGTCGAGACATCTGGCCTGATCTGGGAAGCAATTTTTACCATCTCACTGGTGGCGGCCATCTCCATGTTCAGGCTGCTCTTCACCGTCTCCCTCAGCAGGCGTAGATCTCTGTCCTTGATATGTCTCCTGTCTTCCCTGAGGTGGACCACGATGCACTGCGCCCCTGCCAATTCAGCCAAGGCAGCAGCGGTTATGGGGTCTGGGTAGGTGGTCCGCCTCGCTTCCCGTAAGGTAGCCACATGATCGATGTTTACCCCTAACCTTGGCAATGGATAACCCTCCTATCCCAGGGTATTTTGAACCGTTTCGGCCATGGCATCGGCCATCCTGGATATCTTTACCTCATCTTCCCCTTCGACCATTATCCTCACCACGGGCTCCGTCCCTGAATACCTTATCAATATCCTCCCCCTCTCGCCCAATAGCCTTTTAAACTCCTCTACCATCTGTTGGATCTCGCGGATTTGAGAAAGGTCCCTCTTGTTCTTAACCCTGATATTGCGCTGGGTTTGAGGAAAGACGACCATCACCTTGGAAAGTTCGGCAAGAGTTACCCCCTTTTTCATCATGATGGCCAATACCTGTAGGGCGGTGATGATCCCGTCCCCCGTGGTGTTGTAATCTAAGAAGACGATATGCCCTGATTGCTCACCCCCCAGGTTGTATCCTCCCCTCAACATCTCCTCCACCACATAGCGATCCCCCACGGGGGCCCTCACGACCCTTCCCCCAGCTTCTTTAAGGGCCATCTCCAAACCCATGTTGCTCATTACCGTAGCCACCAGCGTATTTTCCCTTAATATCCCCTCTTTTATCATATCTAAGGCACAGATGGCCATGACGTGATCTCCGTCTATCAGTTTTCCCCGATGATCCACAAAGACCACCCGATCGGCATCTCCGTCTAAGGCCATCCCCAGATCGGCGTCTTTCTCCACCACCAACCGGCTGATTAACTCGGGGTGAAGAGAACCACAATTGAGGTTGATGTTTTCTCCATCAGGTTCCACCCCCACGCAGTGGATCTCTGCCCCCAACTCTTCCAATACCGTTGGGGCCACTTTGTAAGCTGCACCATTGGCACAGTCCACAACGATCCTTAACCCCTCTAGGGTGAGATGTTCGGGGAAGGTGTGTTTTAAAAAGACCACGTATCTGCCCACGGCATCATCGATCCTGAAGGCCTTTCCCACCTCTGCGCCTGTAGGGCGTACCCTGTCCAACTCGCCGGAGAAGATGAGTTCCTCTATCCTCTGTTCCATATCGTCGGCAAGCTTAAAACCGTCCCCGGAAAAGATCTTGATCCCGTTGTCACAGAAGGGGTTATGGGAAGCGGAGACAACCACCCCTGCATCGGCACGCATATCTGCGGTGATAAATGCAATCCCAGGAGTAGGCAGGGGGCCCACCAACAGGACATCTCCACCCATGGAACATATACCTGAGGCCAAGGCGGTCTCCAACATGTAACCGGAAAGCCGCGTATCCTTCCCCAACACGATTCTATGTCTGCCCTTTTTGTTCCTAAAGAGGTAGGCCGTAGCCCTTCCTATAAGCATAGCCATCTCCCCGGTCATGGGATCTTCATTGGCTATTCCCCGCACTCCATCTGTCCCGAACAACTTCCTCATTTTTCCCCTGCCTTCTGTTTTATCTCAACGGTGACCTTAACCCTCTTCTCTACACCTTTTTTTAATTTTATATCGGCAAGTCTAAGAGGTACTTCTACCTTTACGGTCTCTTTAAGATCGGAGATATTGACTTCCTCGGTCAACACTTCCCTCATCCCCAACAATTGGGTGCGCGCCCCTTGTAGATTGATATAAGGGGGATCAACGCTGATCCTGGTAACTCGATAGCCCTTGGCAGGTCTTCCCCTTACTACCGCCTTGACCCGCAATATCTTATCCACCACCCGATCGATCTCAACCTTAAGGGAGGAGGGGCTTATCTGGCTAACCTTTAGGCCTTGGGGAACGTTTAAGTTGTCTGGGAGGATGTCAAAGGAGTTCGCCCCAGGCCTGGCGTGGGAGAGGTCGATCCTTGCCCTGATCTCCTTAGTAGAAAGTCTCTGCAGGTGCGAAAGGGGACCGTTAATGCGTACATTTACGGCCTCTTCACTCATGTGAGTAACGATTAGATTTGAGG
>QMLM01000089.1 GCA_003646745.1 Deltaproteobacteria bacterium
CTATTATTCTGTATTTCTCACCAGCTAACTGATCAATAGCAGCTGCTTGTTTCCGATTATCTTCTTCCTCTTCAGTTAATTCAAATTGCCCCAACAATATTCTTGTAACAAACTCGAAATATGATTCAATAAGGACAATATCTGCATACAAGGCAACAGAAGGATATTTCATATTTGATGCTATATCTTTGATAAAATTTTGAAATTCTATTTCCTTTTTCCATAAAGCGTCCATGTTTTACCCCCTAATTTTTGTATGGTCTGATTTCGCCTAATGTTCTGACGGGTAAGTTTATCTTCCCTTGCCATTTTATACAGATTATTTTAACTTCTCAATGTCCTTTCTCTTTCCCAGGACAATGAGGATGTCGCTATCCTTCACCACAAAATCTGCGGTGGGGTTTATAGTCATTCTGTCGGGGATCAATTCCTTTACAGCGATTACACTGACGTTAAACTTACTGCGCAGGTGTAGCTGGGCAAGACTCTTGCCGATAAACTCCTTTGGTGGAGCCACCTCCATAATGGAGTACTCAGGTGACAAAGGCAGGTAGTCAAGGATATTGGGAGAGGAAAGGCTTTTGGCCAACTTCACGGCGGTATCACGCTCGGGAAATACTATCTCCGTAGCCCCGATCTTCTCCAAGGCCCTGCCATGATCCTCACTCATAATCTTCACAATGATGTTCTTTACCCCTATGTCCCGCAAAAAAAGGGTAACCAAAATGCTGGAGCTGAGATCATCCCCCAAGCTTACGACCACGGCATCCATGTCTTTAAACCCCACGGTCTCCAAGATGGACTTGTCGGTAGCATCGGCAATAATGGTCTGCGAAGAATAGCGTTGTAGCCTTTGGGCCCTCTCCTTGTTACGATCGATCCCTACCACTTCATGGCCGTTTTCATGTAAGGTCTTGGCCACATTAAAACCGAAATTACCCAACCCAATTACAGCAAACTTCCCCATCTCGACCTCCCTAGCCTACCATGATGTTCTCCTCTGTATATTGAAAACGTCTAGCCTCCTCCCTCTTAGCTAAAGCGAAGGCAAGGGTCAAGGGGCCAAGGCGTCCTACAAACATAGTAATAATGATCAACATCTTACTCAAAGGGGTGAGGGTACCTGTAGCCCCAGTGGAGAGTCCTACGGTACCAAAGGCAGAGGTAACCTCGAAAAGTAGCTCCAAAAACAACCTCCTGCTTTTGGGGTGGGGGATTCCTCCCCCCTGAAAAATGAGCACCAAGACGAGGATCAGGGTAACGAGCAAAAAGGAGGCCAAAAAAATAGATATGGAGCGAGAAACTGTCTCTCTGGGTAGCGTCCTTTTGAACATGTTGACCTCTGCTCTGCCCCGGAAGCGGTTCCAAGCCACAGAAAAGAGTATAGCGAGGTTAGTGGTCTTCACCCCCCCTCCACATGAACCGGGGGAGGCACCTACGAACATCAGGATCACAAAGACAAAGAGCGTGGCATTGCTCAGATGCCAAAATTCAACGGTGCTGAAACCGGCCGTTCTAGCGGTCACCGATTGAAAAAGGGAGATAATCACCTTATTTTTTAACGAATACCCCGCCAGTGTATTCCCTCTCTCAAGCAGAAAGAAGAGCAACGTTCCGACAACGATCAAAACGGCTGTGGTGACCAAGACGACCTTGGTGTGCAGAGAGAGGGGGGATCTTCTCCTCAGCCCCCTCCTGAGTTCATGCAGGACAACAAATCCGATACCACCTAAAATAATCAGAGAAATGAAGGTGATATTTACCATTAAGTTATGTCGATAACTGCTGAGACTTCCCTTCAGCAGTGAGAAGCCAGCGTTACAAAAGGCGGACACTGCGTGGAAAATGGCCAGATAAAGGGCCTCAGTACAGCTGTAGGTGGGCAACCAACTCCAAAATAAAAAACAGGCTCCCACCGTCTCAATAGTGATGGTATACATAAACACCCATTTCACAATATAGAATATATCCCTTACAGGGGCATAGGCAAAGACGTCTTGAACGGCCATTTTGTTGCGCAGGGGAATGCCTCTACCCAGCAGGTGATAAAATAATACGGAGAAGGTCATAATGCCCAAACCGCCCACCTGGATGAGGGACAGAATTACCACCTGGCCCCAAGGGGTAAAGAACTTACCTGTCTCCACCACTGTCAGACCTGTAACGCAGACCGCCGAGGTAGATGTAAAAAGGGCGTTGAGGAGATCCATCCCTCCCTGCTTGGTACAGGAGGGAAGCTTGAGGGCTAAGGTGCCCAAAAAGATGAAGGAGAGAAAACTCAAGATCAAGGTTCGCTGGGGGGTTAGGAAGGCAACAAAATAGCTCCTGAAGGTCCTGGGTGTGTTCTGCTCCATTACCCAGATCCCTTCTTGAGATAAATGGTGAACTCTGCACCCTTGCCCTGCTCGCTGTTCACCTTTATCTTCCCCCCGAAGTCCTCAATGATCTTTAAAGAGATGGAAAGCCCCAGCCCCGTCCCCTTCTCAGGAGACTTGGTAGTATAGAAGGGATCAAAAATTTTTTCAAGATTTTCGGCAGGGATCCCCTCTCCCGTATCCTTTATGGAGATGGTCACCCAATCATCTTCCTGTTTTGTCCTAATGAATATAGAACCACCTTGAGGCATGGCGTCGGCGGAGTTCATCAACATATTGACCAAGACCTGTTGCAGTTGATCGCTGTTGCCCCTTATTGGAGGGAGACCGTCTCCAAGAGAGAGATCAACATCTATTTTTTTAAACCCCTTTTGTACGGTTACCAAGGCCAAAGAGTCTTGGATCACTTTATTCACATCTATATCTTCTATCTGGGAAGTAGGAGGTCTGGAGAATTGTAAAAGATCCTTTATGATGCGGTTGATCCTCTCGGTCTCCTTCCTCGTTCTCTCCACTAAGTCCAAGAGGGACTTGTCATTCTTCAGCTTTTTGCGCAAGATCTCCGTATGGCCCAATACCGAGGTAAGGGGGTTGCCTATTTCATGGGCTACACCAGCGGCCAATCTGCCCACCGATGCCAACTTTTCAGAGAGCAAAAGCTCCTGTTGTGCCTCTTTCAATTTTTTGATGGTAGTCTCCAAGTCCCTCTGCTTTTCGGCCAACCTCTCCACCATCTGATTAAAGGCCTTGGCCAACTCTCCTATCTCATTTTCATATTCTATCTGCGCCCTTTGGTCCAACTCCCCTCCTCTTATCCGCTGCGCCACCTCCACTAACCTCTTTAAGGGGTTCACTACTGCGCGAGCCAACAAAAAACTCCCGAAGGTGACCAAGACCAAGGAGTCCACGATGATCAATATAAGGACCAATCTTCGGAAGACCACCAGCCTATCTGTAACATCAGCCAAGGAAAAGGAAACCTGCACCCCTCCAATCACTTCCCCCTTCCTTGTAAGGGGAGCCGTCAAGATGAGCCTCCTGTAAAATGACCACCAGAGGGTGCCTCTGCTCTCCAGCCTTACCTCTCCCCTGCCCTGGGCCATAGCTTTGCGTAGATCAGCTACATATCTTCCTCCCTTACCTCGGATGATAAGGGGCCTCAGGTCTTTTCCAACTATCCAGATTCCCTCCACTTCCCGTAGTTGTGTGAAACCGATGAGGATCCTCGATAGGGTGGGATCCTGATACCATTTGTCCCCCTGCAGGGTGGCAATCCCCCTCAGCAAGGAGGAAAGCAAAATGTGCCCCTCAGATATCTTTTGCTCCAGGATCTGGTTTTCGCTCACCTTGAGGATAGTGAAACCAATCAAAAGCAAAGATGCCACCACCAAGATGGCTATATTGAGGACTATCTCCATCCTCAATCCAACTCGAACCTTGCGAAATAACCATTTGGTATTCATTGCTTAAACACCTATCCCCTGCAAGAAACCCCAGTACCAATTGATCAAGGCCTTACCCCAAAATGTATATATGACAGCCCCCAAGGAGAGAAAAGGACCAAAGGGGACGGCGTACTTACTGTCTGCCTCGGAAGAGGCCAGAATCAAGGCCAACCCTACCACTGCGCCGATAAAAGAACTACACAGGATGGTAAACAGCACCCCTCTCCAGCCGATAAATGCGCCGATCATGGCTAAAAGTTTTATATCCCCTCCCCCTATCCCTTCCCTTTTAGTTAGCAAGTGATAGCCACTGGCCACCAAATATAAGGTCCCTCCTCCCACAAGAACCCCGATGAGGGAATCCTTAAACGACATATGGGGATGAAACCAGGAAACAGCCAGACCTACCAAGATCCCCGGCAGGCTTATCACATCGGGGATAAGCCTGTGGGATAGATCGATAAAGCTTACAACCGTCAAAGAGGCAAAGAAGGCGAAATATATCAGATAAAAGAAGGAAATGCCGTAATGCAAAAGGAGCGCAGCAGAGAAAACGCCCATCAGGAGCTCCACCAAAGGGTAACGCAAGGAGATTGGTGCCTTACATGCCCTACACCTGCCCCGCAAAAGGATAAAACTCACGAGGGGGATGTTGTCGTAGAAGTGAATGGGTGCCCCACAGTGGGGACAATGAGAACAAGGAGAGACAATGGACTCCTGCCGGGGGAGCCTGTAGATGCACACATTGAGGAAGCTCCCGATAATTGTCCCAAAAATAAAACCAATAAATAAGATAAGCTCGTTCATTTCCCCTACCTCCCTTTCTCCGCAAGCAGTCTCTGATAAAGTTCTTCCTGTTCTCTGAGCATCTGCCATATGTCGAAATCATCCACCATCTTTCTCCCCTGCTCTCCTAGGGTCCTTGCCTCCTCGGGGTGATCGAGAAGATATATTACCCTTTCAGCCATCCCACCTATGTCTTTAGGTTCGACCAAAAAGCCATTGACCCCGGAGACAACTGCCTCAGGGGTTCCATCGACACTGGTGGCGACAATAGGTACCCCCACAGCCATGGCCTGGGGCAAAACCCGAGGGAGTCCTTCCCACAAGGAGGTCAGCACAAAGATATCAGAAGCAGCCAAGATCTCAGGAATATCTCTTCGCCATCCTAAAAGTCTGAATCTCTCCCCCAAACCCAGCTCCTTCGCCCTCCTCTGTACTTTGCCCCTTAATACCCCATCCCCCACGAGGATGAAATTTGCCTCCCGCTGCTGGATGACCAAATGGGCCACCTCCACATAGTCCAAGGGGGCCTTTTGGGGCTTAAGACATCCGATCATGGTCACCAAAGGAAGGCCAGGGTCTATACCCAGCTCCACCTTCTTCTGCTCTGCCTTGACTGCTGCCCCCCTGAATGTCTCTATCTCTATCCCGCTTCGGATAAGGATTGCCTTATGCGGGGGAAAAATCCCCAAATCCACCCCCTTTCTAATATTGGCCCTGGCCACAGCTATGAATTTGTCGGTGATTTTGGCGGTCAACTTTTCCAGCAAGACAAAAAAAGCCCTGACGAGAGATGGTTGATAGTCGTGGAAGCCAAAACCATGGATGGTGTGGACAATAACATCCGCCCCTGCCAACTTTGCCGCCCATCTCCCCAATATGCCCGCCTTAGAGCTATGGGTATGGACGATCATGGGGGCCGAATCCCCTCTCTTTATCTCCCTTAAGATCTCCCTTATTTTAAACAGGGCCCTTACATCCTTAACAGGATTTATCTCCCTAATGAGCTCAGGCAGAAAAAATGTCCTTACCCCTTTCAGGGCCAGAGCCTCCTGCACCAAGATCCCTTCATGGTTGCTAATAAGGTAAGGGCAAAAACGCTCTCGATCCAGATGCCCGACGGTAAAAAGGGTGTTCTGCTGGGCCCCGCCCAGCTCCAGCTTTGTGATGATATGCACCACATTAGCAGGCCTCATGATAAAGCCTCCGCCTCGGCTTTTCCCTGCAGGATGACGTCTTCCATCGTGGCATAACCCCAAACTCCGTATCTCCCTATGGGGTGGATATGTTGTGAGCGCAGGAATCGCAGTATTTTAGAAAGGTATTGACTCCGGAAGGAATCGTAGATCGCGTAAGCGTGTTTGACCTCCAATATTCTCTCGGCTAATATCTCATCGTCATCCCGCAAGATCCCGCAGGAGACCAGGGCGGAAAGGGTCTCCTCCCGTATATTTTCCACAACAGGAGAGGTTGAAGGAAGGTAGGATATCTCCACGGAGATGGAGCTGGTGCCTTCAGGGGCCATATGAGGGGAAAGGTTGCCGGGAAACCCTACCCGATAAAAAGGATATGAAGGCTCAGGGTAATAGATCCAGTGATAATCCGATATCCGAGCCCTGTTCACCCCCAGGTTGATGTTAACAACGGAGACATATCGGAGGCGATCCTTTAGACTACTTATCCATTTGGGCAGAGGTGCAATGCGCTGGAGCAGTTCGTTCAGGGGGATGGAGGAGAACAAAGTACGGTAGGCCACTTCATCTCCATCCTTAAATCTCACCACCCTCCTCTCTATGTCAATGAGGTTAACCTCTTTTTCGAAGTGGACATCTGCGACCTTGGACAAAAAGGCATCAGCTAGGACTCCTATCCCCCCTTGGATGGGATAGAAAAACTCCTGGTTGTAACCAAACCCTTTTAGATTGATCCCTAAGGCCCCATCGATCACCTCTTCAAGGCTAGGGCGGGGGACAAATCTCTCTACCCACTCCAGGGAAATCTCCTGCAGAGGTACTCTCCAGAGCTTCTCATTGTAAGGTATCATAAAGTATTTGGCGATTCCAGTGCCGAAGGTCTGATAGATCCAGCTCAAAAAGTCAACCCCTTTCCCTGCTCCGTCACAGTGAGCCTTGACATATCCAAGTAAACACTCTCTTCTCAGCTCCTTCGGCAACGCCCAGAGGTTTGCCTGAAAGGGATAGGGGATATATCTACCCCCAAGGTATATGGCTGCGCGGCGTTGGTGTTTGAGGAGCAGCCC
>QMLM01000090.1 GCA_003646745.1 Deltaproteobacteria bacterium
GTTCACGGTGGCTTGGAAGGGTGTCATATCCCAATTCCGCCATGGTTCGGGAATATAACTCTATCTTCCCCGAAGGAGTGGCGAAGCCCTTTTGCCTGTATTGATCGATCCGCAATTTCCCATAAGGGACACCTTCAGGGTGCTCATAGAGGTCCTTTATGCTCAGTCCGGTCGGCTTCAGGGCATAGTCAATGGCCTCCTCTTCGTCTTTCCAGGGAAAGTATTCATCATATCCCATCTTGTGCGCTAGAGAGAACCAAAAGCGCAGATCGGACCAGGCCTCCCCCACCTCCATAACCTTTTTCCTCAAGGTAACATAGGGAATGGCGTGCAGCGTCCCATAGTAGTCACATAGCTCGGTCCGCTCCAGGAAGGTAGCAGCGGGAAGAAAAAGATGGGCCATCTCAGCGGTGGGTGTCATAAAAAGGTCCATTACCGCTATAAAGTCCAGCTTCTCAAAGGCCTTTTTGACCTTTTTGGAATTGGGCCAGGTTATCAGCGGGTTAGAGGCAGCGACAAAAAGGGCCTTTATGGGATAGGGTTCACCTGAGAGAAGGACATCGGGCAGGACCATAGCTTGCCCTTCCCCAAAGGCCCTTCCCCAGACCTCATAGAAGAGGGGATACTTATCCACCCCCAGGGGTTCACCTTCCATTCGTTCCGGAAGACGTATGGGATTGATGTGGACGCGGGAGGTGGTGACAAATCCCCCCTGATTATCGATATTTCCGGTGAGGGCCTGTAAGATGGCCACCGCCCGGGCATTCTGGATACCCACGGCGTGCTGGTCCAGGGCATTTACCCCCTGGACGATGCAGGCAGGTCTGGTGGTAGCGAAAAGACGTGCTGCCTCCCTTATCTTCTCTGCAGGGACCTGAGTAATCTTTTCTACTCGCTCAGGCGGATAGTCGGCAACCCTGCCCCGAAGCTCATCGAGACCCACCGTCCATTCCTCAACGAAGTTCCGATTATAGAGACCCTCTTCTAGAATCACATTCATCATCCCCAGGGCTAGGGCACAATCGGCCCCGGGCCTAACCTGGAGGAACAGATCCGCTCGTTTGGCCATCTGAGTGCGTCGTGGATCGATACAAATGAGCCGTGCCCCTGCCTCAACCGATTTGGTTATTCTCCTTGCCAGCGGAGGGTTGGAGTTGTGGGGGTTATGCCCCCACACAACGATGCATTTGGCATGATCCACTTCGGCTACCGGGAACTTACCGAGGGTAAGGATGTAGCCGATGATACGGCAGCGAAAACAGAGGCTCTCCACCGAGAAACAATTAGGGGTGCCGTAGATATCACAAAAGCGCCTCAGGAAACTCACCGTGGTGTTCCCCCCCAGGAGGATGGGCATGCCGATGGCCACGGCAAAGGCCTGAGGGCCGTATCTATCTTTAATATCCCGAAGCTGCTCGGAGAGGATCCCCAGGGCCTCGTCCCAAGAGATCCTCACCCACTTTCCCGCCTCCTTTTTCATCGGGTGGGTGATCCTATGTGGACTGAAGGCTACCTCTAGGGCCGCAGCCCCCTTGGGGCAGAGGGCACCTTCGTTGAGGGGATGTTTTTTATCCCCTTTTATCTTCACTATCCTCCCCCCCTCGATGTGGAGCTCCAATCCACACCCCCAGGGACAAAGCTCACAAGCCGTCCTCACTATATGATCTTTGCAGAGTACCTTCACTTCAGGCTCCACCTGACACCTCCTAACGTAAACGGAAGATCATCTTCAAGATCCTAGGCAATACTGAAAGGGGACCCGACCGGACCACCTTACTGCGTAAGCTGCGCACGGTGTCGCCAAATTCCTCCCAATGGAGAATCTCCGCAAGTCCAACTTTAGGAGGTGCTGAGGGGGACTCCGCCGGATAGCCCACGGTGATAAGCCCCACCACCTTCATCCCCTCAGGAATCCCTAGGATCTCCTTAATCCTAACCTCATTAAAGGCCCCTATCCAACAGGTACCCAGCCCTAAAGATGTCGCTTCCATTATGATGTTGGCCCCGGCCAGGCTACAATCCACCATGTGAAAAGCGCTTTTCGTATCGCCACATACCACTATAAGAACCGGGGCCTCGGAGACATGGCGGGACTTGACAAAAAGAAACTTGGCCTCTTTCCCTACCTCTTTGCGTAGCTCCTCTTTGGTCACCACAACAAAATGCCAGGGCTGAATATTGGCACCTGAGGGAGCCCACCTGGCCGCTTCGATAAGCCTCTCGATTATCTCCTTGGATACATCCTTTTTCTGATAACGTCTGATGCTTCTGCGTCCCTTGAGGAGATCCAACACATCGTCCATCCTCTTCTTCTCCTCCAAATACCGCTGGCCCATTTTATAACCTCTTCCTGCGTGCGGTCAACAAGCCTTTATTGTTTGACCCTTCTTGCCCTGATTTGGATGATCACCAACATGTAGATTACAAGATTCATAACCAGAAGAAAGACCCCGGCCTCGTAGTGGAAACGAGGGCCAACCTCGGGGTAGATAAGGGGGGCAATGTAGTGATCTACAAAGCCACCTCGGTATCCCTCTTGGCCTGCCTTATGCAAAAGCACCTGTTCCAGGGGGGTAAGAGGACAGAGGACATTGGGGAGAAATTGAATCGCCAGAGACCAGATGACAGAAGGCAGGTGCAGCAGGGCCAACCAGGGCCACTTCCAAACCGTCAAGGCTCCCCCTAACACAAAAATAATGAAGGCAAGGTGGAGGAAAAAGACCAGATCTGCCAAGACGTGATAGATCATCTCCCCTTAGGTATAGAGTCAATTTAGCATTTTGTCAATTTTTGCTTCTTTGAGGAAGGAGAAAAGGGTGTTATAATATATAAGGTTTCAGGGGAAAAGATGATCATCCATCCAAAAAAATACGATGTAATTGTTGTGGGCGGAGGACATGCGGGCTGTGAGGCGGCGCTGGCTGCCGCGCGGCTGGGCTGCCAGACGCTGCTTCTCACCATAAACCTCGATACCATCGGCCTCATGTCCTGCAACCCTGCCATCGGGGGACTGGCTAAGGGACAGTTGGTCAAAGAGATAGACGCCTTGGGCGGGGAGATGGCAAAAAACACCGACGCCACGGCCATCCAGTTTCGCAGATTGAACACAAAAAAGGGGCCTGCAGTGCAGTCCTCCAGGGCCCAGTCCGACCGCCAGGCCTACCGCTTGCGGATGAAGTACGTCCTAGAAAACCAGCCCCGTTTGGAGATGAAACAGGCGTTGGTGGACAGGATCTTGGTCAGAGATGGAAGGGTCGAGGGGGTAGCCACTAGCATCCATGAGGTCTTCTACTCCCAAACGGTGATCATCGCCACAGGGACTTTCCTCAATGGATTAATCCACATCGGCCTCACCAACTTCCCTGCCGGTAGAATGGGGGAACTCCCCTCGGTAGGGCTCTCAGTGAGCCTCAGAGAGATCGGTTTTGAGCTGGGAAGGCTAAAGACCGGCACTACCCCCAGGCTGGATGGTAAGACCATCGATTTTTCCCGCCTCGATAAGCAGGAGAGCGATAACCCCCCGCGCCCCTTCTCCTTTTCTACCAAGGAACTACCCAAGGAATTGCTCCCCTGCTATATCACCTATACCAACCCAAAGACCCATGAGATCATCCGCAGCGGGCTCGACCGTTCCCCCCTTTTTACAGGAGTGATCGAGGGAACGGGAGCCAGATACTGTCCTTCAGTGGAGGACAAGGTGGTCAAGTTCCCCGAGAAGGAGCGGCACCAGGTATTTCTGGAGCCCGAGGGGCTGCGTACTCACGAGTACTATCCCAACGGCTTGGCCACAAGCCTGCCGCTGGATATCCAGTTAAAGATGTTGCGCAGTATCGAGGCCTTGGAAAAGGTGGAGATCATGCGCCCGGGCTACGCCATTGAGTATGACTACGTTGACCCAGTACAACTTAAGCCTACCCTGGAGACCAAACTGGTAGAGGGACTTTATCACGCCGGCCAGATCAATGGAACCTCCGGTTACGAAGAGGCAGCCGCACAGGGGATCATGGCGGGGATAAACGCCGCCCTGAAGCTCAAGGGTGAAGAACCCTTCATCCTTGACCGCTCCGAGGCCTATATCGGAGTCCTGATCGACGACTTAGTTACCAAGGGAACCAAGGAGCCCTATCGCATGTTCACCTCCCGGGCCGAATACAGGCTCATCTTGCGTGAGGACAATGCCGATTTGCGCCTTATGGACAAAGGCTACCGCCTCGGCCTAGTGGACGAGGAGATCTACAGTAAATTCAGAAGAAAGAAGGAGGCCATCGCTAGCGAGATAGAGCGGCTCAAGGCGGTCAAGATCAAACCAACTCGTGGGATCAACGACAAACTCCGGGAGTTGGGCAGCCACCCCATCAAGAACGTCACTACCCTAGAGGAGCTGTTGCGCAGACCTGAACTTTTCTACAAAGACCTGCGGGCCTTCGATCCCTCACCTAATTCCCTCCCGCTAGAGGTGGTGGAGCAGGTGGAGCTAGAGGTCAAGTACGCAGGCTATATCAAAAAACAACAGGAATTGGTGGAGCGGTTTCGCCGGATGGAGAAGGTGCGGATACCTCAGGACATGAACTATGAGACCATCCCCGGTCTCTCCCGGGAGATCAAGGAAAAGCTCTCTGTCATCAGACCCATGACCCTAGGACAAGCCACCAGGATATCGGGGATCACCCCTGCGGCCATCTCCATCCTGATGGTCCAGCTAAAGAGGATGGGGGCCGTATAGGGGATGGAGCGCGAGGAGCTTCACTACCAAAGGTTAAAGGAGGAGAGCCAAAAGTGGGGAGGAGATCTGTTTGGGGTGGCGGATCTCTCTGAAATACATCTCGCAACCCATGATCTAGATGAAAGGCTTTTAAAAAAACTCCCTTTCGGAATCTCCATAGGGATAAGGCTCGCAGATGCCGTCCTAGAAGGAATCGACGATCATCCCACCTTGATCTACCTGCACCATTACCGACAGGCTAACTATATCCTGGATAGAATCGCCTTCCATGTAGCCGCCTTGATTCAGCGGATGGGAGCAGAAGCGTTGCCCATCGCTGCCTCCCAAACCGTGGATTGGGAACGTCAAAGGGGACATCTTTCCCACAAAGGATTGGCTCAGGCAGCGGGACTGGGATGGCTGGGCAGAAATAACCTCATCGTACATCCGGATTATGGAGCGAGGATAAGGTTGGTCTCCATCCTCACCAATCTCCCCTTGCGGACAGATGAGCCGCTTAGGGAATCTTGCGGTGAGTGCCGCCGCTGCATATCCGTCTGCCCGGCCGGGGCCATTAAGGAGGATGTCAAGGAGTTCGACCATCTGAGTTGTTTCGAAAAGCTCAAAGAGTTCCGCAAGAAGTACAACATCGGGCACTATATCTGCGGGGTGTGCGTAAAGGCATGCCGGCCGAAGGGGTAAAGACGATTTCTTTGCCCCCTTAGGGTTGAAATATGGATGGCTGCCAACTCATTGAACAGGGTTTTTCGCAAGGAAGCTGCACCACCTCTTCCTCAGAAGGAGTCAAACCCGCCTGCAAGGTAACGCTTCGCCGCAAGGACGACATCCCGTATAGGCTGATAAAGTCGGCCCACCTCTCTCGCCCGGAGCACTATTTCTCCATTTACCAATCAGGTTGTAATCTCAGTTGTCTGAAGTGTCACTCTTGGGAGTTCACCCAACATGCCCAGGGACAGTGGCTAAGCCCTCAAGATATCGTGACGCTGGCGGCTGAATATGCAAAAGAGGTGACGGTTTTTGAACCCAGGCAGCGGGCTACTTCCTTTCATGCCCTGGATCTGTGCCGAGGCTGCGGGGTGTGTGTACAGGTCAAGCTTATCCCCCTGATCTGCGGACAGAAGAGGGCATCCAGAGCCGTCATCATCCCCACGGGGGACCGCTCCCCATTCTGCCCTGGCAAGGTGTCTCCGGAACAAATCCTCCTTTCCCCCCAGGGATTGGGGCCAGCCCGCAACATCATCGCCTTCACCGGTGGAGATCTCATGTGCCAGCCCGATTTCTATCGGCGCTGCGCAGAGGGAATAAAGGATTTGAGGAAGGATCTCTGGGTTCTGCTGGAGACCAATGGCTATGGACTCACCCCGCAGAACCTCGATATATACAAAGAGGCCGGGGTGGACGCCTTCTGGCTGGACATCAAGGCCTACGATCCAGAAGTCCACAAAAGGCTAACCGGTGCGGACAACGAGTGGATCCTGCGGCTGCCGGAGGAGATATTGAAGAGAGGGTTTACCTTAGAGGTCCTCTCCCTCTATATCCCCGGCTGGGTCCAGACCGATCAGATAGCGAAGATCGCCCGCCTGCTAGCAGATGTAGACCCTCATATCCCTTTTACCATCCTGGCCTTCTTTCCCGAATATAAACTTAAGGAGGTCCCTTCCCCCACCCTAGATCAGATGTTACAGGCCTACAGTGCAACCCGTGCCACCGGCCTTGAGCAGGTGCGGCTGGGAAATCTCGGGGTTTTCATAAAGAGTGAGGAGGAGATGGCCAGACTCAGGGCTGCTGCCCCGGAGGCGATATGACCCATTGACAGGTGCATAAAATTAAGAATAGGGAGAAATGCTGCTTGCATTCCATGTCTATCTCTGGTAATTAAAGAGAAGTTAAATAAGTTATGAAATATTTAAGAAAGGGGGAAAAAGCCGAAAAACAACCAAAAATAGGATAAAAATTCCAAGATTATCAACTGTATTAACAAAATTTGAAGGAGAAATATAATGATTGCTTTAGATCTTTAAGTTAGCTCACCTCATCAAGGGCCCTCAATAAATGTAACCCTCTTTTCTTTTTTACTAACCAAAGAACCTTTAAGCCCCATTAAAAAC
>QMLM01000091.1 GCA_003646745.1 Deltaproteobacteria bacterium
AAGGACACACTCTCAATTACATCCGGGTAAAGGGTCCCTTGCGCCAGGAATCCCACCTTTCCCAGTTTTTTGGCCTCTCTTTCGAAGATCACAATGAACAGCTCACCGATTACCTTTCGCTTCTGTTCAGGGTCCTCTATTCCCCTTAAACGGCTCAGAAATTCTCTGCGGGCGTCTACAAAACGAAGATCTAAATGGAAGGAATCTCTGAAGACCTTTAAGACCTCTTGGGCCTCCCCTTTACGCAACAGTCCATTATCCACAAAGATACAGGTAAGTTTATCGCCAATGGCCCTATACACAAGGGCAGCCACCACGGAGGAATCGACCCCTCCGCTCAGGGCACAGATGACCCGCTCCTGCCCCACCTTTGCCCTTATCTTTTCTACTGAGGACTCTACAAAGGACCTCATGTCCCAGCTCCCGCGGCATTGGCAAATATGGAAAAGGAAATTGCGTAGGATCTCACCCCCGATCTCGGTATGGGAGACCTCAGGATGGAATTGCAGGCCAAAGAACCCCCGGGCGGGATCCCCCATGGCGGCGATAGAGGAATTGGACGAATGGGCTAAAGGCAAAAAGCCAGGGGGCAGTTTCTGCACCCGGTCGCCGTGACTCATCCATACCCCATAGGCCTTCCCCTTCTCAAGTCCGGAAAAGATGTAGCGGGGTTCATCTACCCAAAGTTCCACCCCGCCATACTCTCTCTGTCTGGAAGGAGCAACTTCCCCACCCAGCACAGAGGCCATCAACTGCATTCCATAACAGATCCCCAATACCGGGATTCCCAACTGAAAGAGTTGTTCCCGTACCCGGGGGGCACCATTATCGTAGACACTGGCAGGTCCCCCCGAAAGAACGATCCCCTTTGGTGAGCTATCCCTTATTGACTCCGGCGAAAGGGTGTAAGGATGAATCTCACAATAGACCTTGTATTCCCTGATCCGTCGAGCAATGAGTTGGGTATATTGAGAACCGAAATCAAGGATTAATATCTTCTCCTCGTGCATCCTCTGCCTTCAAATCTATTTCGTCCAGTATCCCAGCAGCCACCAATTCCCTTACTCCCTCAGGATATCTACCTCGTTCCAAGAAAAATATCTTCCTGCCCCACTCTACCCTCTCCTGCCTTATCTTCTCGATATACCCTTTTGGTATACCTCCCCCTGCCCCCAAACCCCCCAATAAAAGGCCAAGGTTGTACTGGGAAAGGGAAATAAAGAGAAGAAAAAGGGCAACAATCACCCCTACTCCATAGGCCAAATAGGCGGGCCTCTTCTTCAAAGTCTCAAATCCCGGCCTCAGCTTAAGAGGGATATGAGGCCTCTTAATGTCCATCGTCCGGATATATCCACCCTCTAAAAGATCTGCTAAGATCTCCAAAGTGGCAAACTTCCCAAGTAGACTTAACTCTACTACTTCCTGAACGCTCCTTTTACCATCCACTAACCTATAGATCACGTCGTGATCCTCGGGCAAACCTATCCCCTGTTCCTCTAAGACGCCCGTCTGCTGAAGGACCATATAGGAAGAAGGAACACGCCTCTCTATCTCCGGCCACTCATCCACCATTTTGAGAATGTTCAGCATTACCTCTTCAGCACTCAGCTTCACGGAGACCTTGGGAAATTGTGGAACAGAAAGAACTTCAAACTTAAACTTCCCTTCGCCCCAGCGAAATACCTCATAGATGATCTCATGGATCTGGGTATAAAGGGCGTTAAGTATGGCTTGCTCGTCGGCCATCCCCTCTTCCACAAGGATCTCCCCAAGGTATCGGGCTGTCTCCTTCTGTCTACGGAGGGCTACCTCGAAGTCCTCCCGGGAAATAATCCCTGTCTTTACCAACCTCTGGCCTAAAAGTTTTTCCTCCTCCCTTTGACTGGAAGTAGCATGGGTTATCAGGCCCTCGGAAAAGAATATAGCAGCCTCCTCCCCTTTCTTGCCCCATACTCTGAGGACCCCAGATTTACCCTGTTGGCCTAAAAGCTGAATCACCTCTAAGACATTAAAATCTCGTAGATTCCCCTCTAAGGCCATCCCTATATCACCTCCTAATCCCCTCTAGCGAGAATGGGGGTTCAAATACCTCCAAATCCACCTTTTTATAGGCCCCTTTGAGCACCAAAAGGTAAAATACAACAAAGGCCACGCCGATCAAAATCCCTCCCTCATAGAGGCCATAAATGGAAGAAGGGATGGGAGGAGGAATTACAACATTCCAATAGTAAAATTTCACCAAAAAGATGAAGAATATCCAGAGAAAGAAAAGACCCCGTAGATTGTAGCCCTTCCAGACATGTCCCCCCCCTGAAATGATAAGAGGAATAATTTTCTCATAAAGTCCTTTGCGCCTCTGGAATACCTTAATCTCCCACAACTTCCTCTCTTTTAGCTCTTGGTCTATCTCCTTTCCTTTTAAGATACGAAAGCACCTGATACATATCTTCTTTCTTCCCTCCTTCCTTGCATAAGTTTGAGTGCTGATCAACCCACAAAGGGAGCACTTCCACCAGCCCATCCTTCCCCTTCCTATGTAAGACAAAACAATCAGCAAGGCGAAGAAGGTCAAAGGAGGGATAAAGGGGAAACGAGGGGAAAGGCTCCGAAGCCAGACATCCAATGCCAGAAAAGACGGGCCGGTTGTACGCCAAAGCTCGGCAAAAAACCTCCTGCGAAGGCGCTCCATGGAGATGATCTCATCTATCACACTTCGATTGGGATGAGGGGAGTCGATCTCCAAATGGGCCCCGATTACCTTTGGACTTAGCTCCTTGGCCCTTTGAAAGTTTTTATCGGCATCTTGCAGCAGAAGCATCGATTTCTGTGAGAGGGCCTTGCTCAAATTGAAGTAATATACACCATTGTAGGGATCAAGTTTGATGGCCTGTTGATATAACCTGATTGCCGCCTCCGGCTCGCCGAGGGCTAAATAGAGATTTCCGAGATTAGAGATAACTTCAGGATCGGAAGGATTTAAATCCATGACCTTCTGGTAATATTTCCTCGCCTTCTCATAATCCCCTTCCCTTTTGAAAGCCAAGGCTAAAGTAAACAAGGCATCTCGATCTCTCGGATGCGTTTGGCCCCAAAGCTGAAGCCTTTCCAAGGCCTTAGGCTCCCTTTCACCGTAAGTGGCTTCGTAGATATCGAAAACTGCCTGTACTTCCTGCCCTTTCACAAAATTAAAAAGGGCCCCTCCAACAGGAGGTATGTAGGTGACAAGAAAGAGGGAAAGAACTAAGACCCCTTTTTCACCCCTGGTCAAGTACCTCCAAAGGATAATGCACCAGAAAAGACCGCACCACAAGATATTGAGTTGCAGGAGAAAAGGGATGAAGAGAAGGAAAATTCGCCCCACCCCTCTTATCATCTCTTTCTTCTCACCCCTTAACTCCTCCTTTAACGCATTGATATATAAAGGCAGACGTTTAATAAAAACCAATACACAAAAGGTCAAAATTGCCAAGAGGGCACCTATAGCTACAATATACAACAGACCCAATGCTTGAGTAGTTACCAAGGGTAAGTTTCGGAGATAGACCTTCAGTCCCTCGAAGTATTTCCCCAGGGTAGGATATATCCTCCATCTCTCCCTTTCCCAAAAGATATGACCTGCGTAGAAATATACATAGGGCAAATCAGGGGCCATCCTCTGTGAGTATCCAGCTAATTTCAGCGCCCTGTCCTTATCCTCCAGCTTGACGCCTTCCCGTATTAACAACAGAGCATATTCCCATAAATTCATAATCCCTTTGTCGAGCTTTAATTTGATGATCTCCTCTAGCTGCTGCTCACCGATCTTAGACCCTCTCTCTGAGATCACCTCCTGTCTCTTAGCCCATAGTTGCTGGAAATCCTGTAGGGGGGATAAAACTACTCCCTCATTCTCTCCTAGCTGTTCGGCCCCCAAAACCCCCACTGCTCCGTAAAAAAGAAGGAGAAAGGGAAAGCAAAAGATATATAAATCCTTCAACCCTTTACCCAAAATCATCTCCTCATCAATCCTACTCAATACGATAATTTGGGGCTTCCTTGGTTATAATTACATCATGAACATGGCTTTCACGCAGTCCTGCGCTTGTTATTTTAATAAACCGTGCTTTTTCTTTTAAATCTTTAATATTTTTACATCCTACATAGCCCATCCCTGCCTTAAGGCCTCCGATCAATTGGTGGATGCAGAAAGACAGGGCCCCCCTATAGGGGACTCTTCCTTCTATCCCTTCAGGAACCAACTTTCCTTCTTCCACGTTACTTTGGAAGTATCTATCTCTGCTCCCTTCTCGCATGGCCTCAAGGGAACCCATCCCACGATAGACCTTGTAGCTGCGACCTTGATAGAGGACCATCTCGCCAGGACTCTCATCAGTGCCAGCAAACAGATTGCCTATCATAACCGCGTCCGCTCCCGCAGCTATAGCCTTGGTCACATCGCCGGAGTATTTCACGCCACCATCGGAGATTATGGGGATGTTGAACTTTTGGGCTACCTTGG
The DNA here is from genome assembly GCA_003646745.1 of Deltaproteobacteria bacterium. GTDB lineage: Bacteria > Desulfobacterota > B13-G15 > B13-G15 > RBG-16-54-18 > B11-G15. The sequence continues at coordinate 4,499 of QMLM01000091.1, forward strand.
CAGCCTTCATGATCGCTGTTATCTGTGGCACACCAATCCCCGCTACTACTCTAGTAGTACATATGGACCCGGGACCTACCCCAACCTTGACAGCATCTGCTCCCGCCTCGATCAAAGCAACAGTTCCCTCCTCAGTAGCTACATTGCCAGCGATGATCTGGCAGATCGGAAACTCTTTGCGAATCCATTTTACCGCCTCGATCACCCCCCGAGAGTGGCCGTGAGCGGAATCGACCACTATTACATCCACCCCTGCCTCGATTAGGGCCCTGGTCCTGTCCTCCAAGTCCTTGCCCACCCCTACGGCGGCCCCAACCCTGAGACGGCCCAGATAATCCTTGCAGGCATAAGGGTGGCTTTCCATCTTCTCAATGTCCTTGATGGTGATCAGCCCCTTTAAGTTGTTCTGCTCGTCTACCACCAGCAACTTCTCTATTCGGTGACTGTGGAGTATCTCCTTTGACTCCTCCAAGCTAATCCCCTCAGGGACTGTAACCAAGTTCTCTTTGGTCATCACCGTGGAGATCTCCGCATCCAGCCTCCTCTCAAACCTCAGATCACGATTGGTCAAAATCCCCACCAACTTGCCATTTTTAGTAACCGGGACCCCTGAAATCCTATATCTTTTCATTACCTCCAAAGCCTCAAATACCTTTTGTTCGGGCTCCATGGTGATGGGGTCAACAATCATACCACTTTCGTACTTTTTTACCTTGTCCACCTCGGCCACCTGGGCCTCAATGGTGAGGTTGCGATGTATAATCCCTATCCCCCCCTCTTGAGCCATGCTGATGGCTGTTCTGGCCTCGGTGACCGTATCCATAGCTGCACTCAAAAGGGGGATGTTGAGACTAATGGAATTGGTAAGCCTGGTACTGACGTCTACCTCCTGGGGAAGGACCTCTGATCCTGCAGGGACCAAGAGGATATCGTCAAATGTCAGACCTTCTTCTATCTCTGTCAATTCTTCCATAAAAACACTCCCAAAAACTTTTTTGCAATATATCAAACCACCACCTTGATGTCAACTGAAGGGGCAAGAGGGACTGAAACCTGCTTTCCCAAAACTGATCTTCTTTCCATTGGAATAATCTTGTGTTAAACTCTTTTATAACCGGACATCGGTAATTATGGAGGGAAAATGACCCAACCCATCGCGGAAGGAGAGTGCATCATACTCTTAGATCCTACCGATGAGAAAGAATTTTTCTTCAAGATGAGGAAGGGGGGGCATATCAACCTCCATAAAGGAAAAATCCTTCACGATGAAATTATTGGTAAGTCAGAGGGTGCAGTGGTGCACAGCTCTAGAGGAAATCCGTTTCTCATCCTCAGACCTACCCTATATCAGTTCATCATGCATATGAAGAGGGACACCCAGATCATCTACCCTAAGGACCTAGCCTTGATCTTGGTCTACGCCGACATCTATCCTGGATGTATCGTCCTTGAGGCTGGCATTGGCTCAGGTGCCCTGACCTTGGCGCTGCTGCGAGGGGTAGGAGAAAAGGGCAAGGTCATCTCCTATGAGGTACGGGAGGAATTCATCCGCCGGGCAAAAAAGAACATCGGCCTTTTCTTGGGAGATCCGCCCAACCTGGAGGTAAAGCAGAGGGATATATACGAGGGTATAGAAGAAAAAGGGTTGGATAGGGTTATCTTAGATGTCCCTGAGCCTTGGCGTGTGGTAAACGATGTGGCTGAAAGCTTGCGTCCAGGGGGGATGCTCCTAGGCTATCTCCCCACCATCATCCAGGTTAAGTCCTTGGTAGATGCCCTGCGGGAGGACAGAAGGTTCAGCTCCATACAGGTCTTTGAGTCTTTGATCAGAAATTGGAATATCGAAGGATTGAGCGTGCGTCCCTTTCACCGCATGGTTGCCCACACAGGCTTTTTGACACTGGCCAGGAGGGGGAAAATCTATTAGTTCAATCTTTGGTGATCCCCTCAGTGCCAATGCATTGATACCAAAAACCTAACAAAACGATAGTGGCATGAGTTACCTATACCAAATGTAATTTAAGTGAGGATGAATATCTTGGGCCTTTTGCCTGAGTCGTTGGACGACCTCATCGATAAAATAATCAAATATGGAGGGTCTCCTTTTGCGGGCATAGACCACATGGGGTTTCCCCTTTATCCCGGCCATCTTGGCAGCCAGCTCAATAGTATCCTCCAAGTTCCCTAATTTGTCCACCAATCCTAAAGCCAGGGCTTGCTCGCCCGAGAAGATCCTTCCGTCGGCGATGGCCTCAACCTTTTCCAGGGGAAGT
>QMLM01000092.1 GCA_003646745.1 Deltaproteobacteria bacterium
CTTGGGATCTGCATTTTAGCAGATCCCCTCCCCCCCCTTTTCGGACGTCCTAGTTCTAAATTCCTCTCCCCTCACCGTAATTTTTTGTGTTATACTTTTTAAAAGTGTCCTTAACAGGTCCTCTGTGGCATGGTCTTCTAAAAGCTAAGTATGGGCGGAGGTATCTGTGAGGAAAGAGACATATAATTGTCTGAGCATGGGTTATGGGAAGGAGATCCTGCGGGAGATCAAGGGGTTGCGCTATTTTGATGATGCGGACATCCTATTTTACTGGAAAGAAACCCTAAAAGGGGTCAATCTTCTCAAAAGAAAAAAGGTGGTCAATCTCACAGAGATGAGAAGACTCTATATAGGCCTTGTGGCCATAGAGATGGCCATCAGGGAGAGGATGGGGGGTGGGATTTGACCTGTTATATAATCTATGGTATTTAACCCCCTTACCTGCTCAATAGGGAGTTAATATGACCAAGGTCGATTTGGTCCTTCTACATCCGCCCGCTATATACGATTTTAGAAAACGCCCCATTAAATTGGGGCCCATCAGCGACGTGATCCCCTCCACACCTATTTTTGAGATGTATCCTGTTGGATTCGCCAGCATCTCGGAATACCTTGAGAGGAATGGTTTTCGGGTGAGGATCATCAATATAGCCATGAAGATGCTCAAGAAAGAGGGGTACGATGTGGAGAAACTAATCTCCTCCCTGTACCCAAGGGCCTTCGGAATAGATCTACACTGGATGCCCCATTGCCATGGAACTCTGGCATTGGCTGGGATCATTAAGAAATACCATCCTGAGACCCCAGTCATCCTTGGGGGATTCTCCGCTACCTACTACCATGAAGAGATTATAAGAGAATATCCCCAGGTGGATTACGTGATAAGGGGGGATTCTGCGGAGGAACCACTATTGCAGCTCATGAGGATCATCCGGGACGGAGGAGATCCTTCCGAAATCCCCAATCTCACCTGGAGGGAGGGGGGGGAAGTGATGGTCAATCCCTTGATCTACCTCCCCCATGACCTAAATGGTGTGGCCATTGACTATGGTCACATCATGCGCCAGGTAGCCAGATACAGAGACCTTACCGGCTATACCCCCTTTACCAATTGGTTCCTCTACCCTCTCACCGCTGTCTTTACCTGCCGCGGCTGTACTTACAACTGTAAGACTTGCGGAGCCTCCAATTGGGCCCTGAGGAGGATGGAAGGAAGAAGGCGGCCTGCGTATCGCGATCCTGTGCTTTTGGCCAAGGATATCATCAATGTCCAACGTCACCTCAACGCCCCCATATTCATCATTGGCGATATACTTCAGCCTGGGGATGATTACGCAGAAACCCTCCTTAGAGAGCTCCGCCGAACCAAGATCAAAAATCATATCGTTTATGAGTTTTTCCGTCCCCCAAAAGAAGGTATTTTAGAAGAGATCGCCCGAACCACCCCAAATTTCAACATCCAGATCTCCCCCGAATCTCACGATGAAGATATACGTAGGGCCTTCGGACGTCCATATTCCAATAAGGAGTTAGAAGATTTCTTACATGAAGCGGTAAAGAAAGGGGCTAAGAGAATAGACCTTTTCTTTATGGTGGGATTGCCTAAGCAGAGCTATAATTCTGTATTGGAGACGGCCGCGTATTGCCGCCACCTCCTAGAAAGCTACGGACACAACAAGACTGTTTTCCCCTTTATCTCACCGCTGGCCCCCTTCCTGGACCCGGGTAGCATGGTCTTTGAGGAGCCAAACAGGTTCGGCTATCGCCTCCTATTCCGAACCCTAGAGGAGCACCGGCGTGCCCTAGAGAAACCCAGCTGGAAGTATTTCCTCAATTACGAGACTCAGTGGATGACCAGGGATGAGATCGTATATAGCACCTATGAGGGCGGCAGAAGACTAAATGCCCTCAAAGGAGAATTTGGGATTATTAAACCGGAGTTGGCCGCATCTATTGAGGAGAGAATAGGACGGGCGGTGGAGATGATGCGGAGCATTGACACAATCATGGAGACCATGACGGGAGAGGAGAGGGAGGAGGCCCTCAGAAGGCTGGGGGTCCATGTGAGGGAAATGGAGAGAGCTATCGTTTGCGACAAGAGGGAATTGGAATGGCCTACACAATTTTTTAGAATGAATTTTATCAAAATTTTGTTCACCATCCTGTTCCCTCATCGTCCCAATATCTTGCGGGCGCCGTAGGAGGGGTTATGTCCCAAAGGAAAAAGAGCGAATATCTAAGGAAAATCCCCAAGGTAGATGAACTCCTTGGTGCTGAGGAGGTGAGAAGATTGTTGAATTTTCACCCCAAAGAGGTGGTCCTTGAGGGGATCAGGAGGGGTCTTGATAGGCTTCGTCGAGAAATCTTAACCGCCGAGAAGGCGCAGGATTTTAAGGAGGAAATCTTCTCCATCTCCCATTTACTTCCTCTTTTCGAGGAAGAGATAAAAAGACAGGTCACCCCCCATTTGAGGCGAGCCATTAACGCCACCGGGGTGGTGGTACACACCAATTTGGGGCGTTCCCCTCTGGGGGAAAGGGCCCTGAAGCACTTAGTGGAAGTCTCCCGGGGGTATTCCAATCTGGAGTACGACCTCGCCAAAGGGGGAAGGGGCACTCGTTACTTCCATGTTGAGGAAATCCTTCTGCGTTTGAGTGGGGCCGAGGCGGGGATTGTGGTCAATAACAATGCAGGGGCCGTGCTGCTCGTCCTCAACACCCTTGCGGCAGGTAAGGAGGTGATCGTCTCACGAGGGGAATTGGTGGAAATAGGAGGGGCCTTCAGGATACCTGACGTCATGAGCAGAAGCGGTGCTATTCTCAAGGAAGTGGGCACAACCAACAGAACTCATTTAAGGGACTATGAAGAGGCCATAGGTGAAGACACCGCTCTTTTGCTCAAAGTACATACCAGCAACTACCGAGTGGTCGGATTTACCTCTGAAGTCACCTTAGAGGAGTTGGTACAACTCGGTAAAAGGCATAATCTTCCCGTGATGAACGACTTAGGAAGCGGCTGCTTCGTTGATCTCTCCAGCTACGGGTTAGAAAAAGAGCCCACTGTTCAAGATGCCATCAAGGCAGGGGCAGATGTGGTGACCTTCTCTGGGGACAAGCTCCTAGGAGGACCCCAAGCTGGGATCATCCTGGGCAAAAGAGGGCTGATCGATAAGATAAAGATAAACCCCTTAAACAGGGCCTTAAGGATAGACAAACTCACCTTGGCCGCCTTAGAGGCTACCCTTATCTGCTACCTCAGCGAAGGGGAGGCGGTGAGGGAGGTCCCCACCCTGCGTATGTTAACTGTTCCTCTGGAGCATCTGCGCCGAAGGGCAAGACGCCTTGCACGTCTGCTGGAGAGGGGGACTGAGAGTGCCGAAATCGAGATAGTCCGGGAGAACTCTCAGGTAGGGGGAGGCGCCCTCCCACTGCAAGAATTGCCTACTTGGGCCATAAGCGTCAAACCCCACGGTGCACCTGTGGAAGCACTGGAGGCCGAGTTGAGAAATCTAGATCCACCCATCATCGCCAGAATATCTAATGACCGGCTCATCCTAGACCTCAGAACCATTCAAGACGATGAGTTTAAGGCGATCACCCAAGGGCTGACCCAAGCCTTAAAACAAATTAGTGATTAGGAGATGTCTTTCTCGGGGGAAACCTTTACCTTTATCGTGGGGAAAGAGGACCAGGGCAAAAGGCTAGATATCTTTCTGACCGAACATATAACCGCTGCATCCCGCTCCCAGATCCAGCGATACATCCGAGAGGGCTACATCTTACTCAATGACCTCCAAGTTAAGGTTGGAACAAAACTCAAGGAAGGGGATTTAATTATAGGGCGAACCCCCGCACCCAAGGTCTCAGAGGTGCTGCCCGAGGATCTACCTATAAAGTTCCTCTATGAAGATGAATATATCGCCGTTGTTGATAAACCTCCTGGGATGGTGGTCCACCCGGCCGCAAGGGTGACCTCAGGAACTTTGGTCAATGCCCTGCTGTTTCGATGCCGAGACCTACAGGGTGTAGGAGGGGTGTTGCGGCCGGGAATCGTCCACCGATTGGATAAGGGAACCTCAGGAGTCATGGTAGTGGCAAAAAACGATTTGGCCCATGAGACATTGACCAGACAATTTAAGAATAGGGAGATCAAAAAGCTCTACCTAGCCCTTGTTTTCGGCAGGATGGAGGAGGAGGAAGGGATAATCACCTCCCCAGTGGGAAGGCATCCCAGAGATAGGAAGAGGTTTTCTGTGCGCACGCGCACCCCAAGAGAGGCCTTGACCTATTGGTGGGTGAAGGAACGGTTTGAGCAAGTAACCTTTTTGCAAATAAGGCCCAAGACGGGCAGGACACATCAAATCAGGGTCCATCTGAGTTTTATCGGTCATCCCCTGTTAGGGGATCCGCTGTACACCAAAAAAAAGAGGCTTGCTCTGATAAAAGATCCCACCTTAAGGGAGCGAATTAGGACCTTGGGGAGACAGGCCTTGCACGCCCATCTCCTCGCCTTCCGCCATCCAGCCACAGATAGGTTCATGGAATTCACCTCCCCCCTGCCTGAAGATATAGCTGGAATCCTGGAGGTACTGCGGGGTGAAAGGGTTTGAGGTAAAAAAACACAAGGAAACAGTCTTCCTACAACTTCCTATTTTGAAGGGGGTAAAGCACGCCTTTGGCACCAGGCAAGGAGGAGAAGAGATCCTTGAGGCCTTTGGTCTTTCACCCGGACAACTCCTGACTTTTAAGCAGGTACATGGGGCCGATGTGCTGATATTAAGAGAAGATCCCAAGACCTTAAACTATCCGCTTCTTTACGATGCCGCCATCACAGACAGGGAAGAAGTCGCCCTGGGGGTCTGGACGGCCGATTGCTTACCCATATTGATGTGGGATAAATCCAAAGGGGTAGTAGCCACTGTGCATGCTGGTTGGCGTGGTTTGCGGTATGAAATAGCGCAAAGAACTATATTAAGGATGAAAGAAACCTTTGGTAGCTCCCCGAAGGAGATCCTTGTAGGGATAGGACCGGGTATTGGCCCATGCTGTTACGAGATTGGTACAGAGGTAGTGGATCTGTTTCGGAGTCCCTACGGCAGCCACCGATCCTTTATCTATAACAGGGGAGGAAGGAGTTACCTTGACTTGTGCAGTGTAACTCAGTTACAATTGTTAAAGGCAGGGGTCCCCTCAGAGAACATGGAAGTGATGCCACTTTGTACGGCTTGTAGAAAAGACCTCTTCTTCTCATACCGAAGGGATGGGGAGAGCGGGAGGCAATTGAGTTTTATCATTTTAGGATAGGGGGGCTTTATGTTCGTTTTCGGTAATCTCATACTTGCCTTGGCGACAGTGGTCAACATCGTCCTCACCATCTACATGTGGATCGTCATCGCCAGGGCCCTCGTCTCTTGGGTAAGCCCTAACCCCTATAATCCCATCGTCCAGTTCCTCTATCGGGCCACAGAACCGGTCCTTTGGCGGGTGAGAAAATACCTCCCCCTATGGGGAATGGGGATAGACTTTTCACCCCTTGTTGTCATACTGATCATCTACTTCCTCAAGCTCTTTGTGGTCAGAACCCTGATCCAAATCGCCTACAGGTGGGGGTAGGGTGAAGACAGCGGTGACCCTAAAGATCCATCTCCAACCCCGGGCCTCTAGCGACGGGATTGATGGATTATTGGGGGATGCCCTAAAAGTAAGGGTGACCTCCCCTCCTGTAGACGGAAAGGCCAATATGGCCCTAAAGAGGCTTCTCGCCGAGAGATTGGGGTTGTCCCCCTCCCAGATAGAGATCATCGCCGGCCGACGCTCCAGGGAAAAACTGCTGCGAATCTCCGGCATCTCAAAGAAAGAGGTGGAAAAGGCCTTCGGTATTGACCTCCGCTCTTTATGAAAAGATCCTTCGTCTTTTTCCTCTTATTTGTGCCCCTCTTATTCCCTGAACCACTCTTTGCCTCTTCATGGCTTGAGCTTCACTCCCCTCACTTCACCCTACGGTATCAAAAATCCGAGAGGAAGATGGCCTCCTTTCTCCTGCGCCGGGCTGAGGAAGCTAGAGAGGTGGCGCTTCGGGATATCGGCCATTGTCCCCCTTCGCCCACTCTGATCTATTTAGCACCCACCTGGGATGATTTTCAGCAGGTGCAGCCCGGAGGAAAACCCCCTCCTTGGTCAGTGGGGACGGCCTATCCTGAGTTTAACCTCATTATCCTCAGGTCCCCACGGTCAGTGAAGGGAGGCAGAACAAAGATAGAGGAAGTCTTTCGACATGAATACGCCCACCTTGCCTTGGGGGCGGCCCTGAAGGGACGGGAAGTACCTCGTTGGCTGGACGAGGGCCTTGCTATGATTCAGAGCAGACAATGGAACATTTCTTGGACCTATACCCTGGCCAGGGGGGTGCTGACCAAGTCCCTCCTCACCATAGAGGAATTAGAAGATAGGTTTCCCACAACCCCCGGCCAAGCTCAGCTCGCCTATGCGGAGAGCTTCAGCTTTGTGAGCTTTATCAAAAGCGAGTTCGGACCCCAGGCCCTCCCCCGTCTCATTAGGGGAATAGCCAATGGTCTCGATGTGGAGACCGCCTTGAGATTGGCCACTGGCCTCGGGCTCAGGGAGATGGACAGAAGGTGGAAAAAGGAGTTGAAAAGAAGATATAGTTGGATTCCCATCGTCACCAGTTTTTTCTCCCTGTGGTTTCTGGCGAGCCTCCTCTTTTTGCTGGGCTATTGGCGCAAGCGTAAGAA
>QMLM01000093.1 GCA_003646745.1 Deltaproteobacteria bacterium
ATCAATAACTGTATCAGCTTGGTCAAAAAATCCAAAACCATAAGCAAGTACTACTCCATACATCACATCTATCAAACTAATCCTCACTGCATTCTTCCTGTCTTTTTCTTTATTCATTGAGATACTCCTTAGTTAACTTTTTAGCGATTTCATATAACTTATTCATATCTGAATTGGTTCGTTTATACCTCCAATTTGGGAGTATATGCGAACTAGTTCGCATATACCGCCCTGTGGGTGTATTGAATCTTCATAGGGCACCACCTCACTTTTTATCCAAAATTTCATCCAGTGGATTTCTAATAAACGAAAGGTTCTTAGTCGAAACATGTGTATAAATCTCTGTTGTCTTGCTACTTTTATGCCCCAAGATCTCTTGAATATATCGGAGATCAACTCCACTCTCTAATAGATGAGTAGCAAAACTATGTCTCAAAGAATGAACTGAGACCTTCTTTGTGATTCCAAATCTTAACGATATATATCACGTCGATGGCCGATGTGAAGAATGGTGACGGTCCGCTGTTCATCGTCAATCTCATAAATCACGCGATAGTCGCCCACTCTAATTCTCCACCCATCACGTCCTGTCAACTTGAGGCAACCTGGTGGTCTGGGATCCTGGCCAAAAGCGTGAATAGCGTCGCGTACCCGTTCGTAGGCCTCTTTGGGAAGTTGAGCCAATTCCCTCTGAGCTCGTCTCAGAATGTAGATTGAGTAACTCATCGACGCTTTTGCTCAATTTCCCTAACCGCCTGCTCAAAGGGAATTACCTCATCGTTGGACGCCTTAGCTACATCATAGGCTCGAATAGACTCTAATTCTTCCAACTCTTCGAGAATCCGTCGGTAATCGTCTATGTCCAGAATGACACTAACCCGAGTGCCATTTTCATCTACCACATAGCGTTTTTTGACCGTAACCATCGTTGTCTTCGCTCCTTTCCGAATAGTTCTATCATGGTTTGAAGAGATAAAATGATATTCTTATCCAAGACTTTGTCTTGGTTTTATTTATTTTAACATAAGCTTTAATGAATAAAAAGCTCATTTCTGAGCAAGAAAAGGTGGAATATTTGAAGAGAATCTCACCTTCTGCTTTCCCATCAAGAACAGTTGGCGGCATCATCAGACTTATTTCTCTACGTTAGCATCTTAGGAATGTATTTCTTAATCCTGCATGCCTGATTTGAGACGCATGTTGAACAGCCCCGGGGGTGGGTGTGGCAGCCCGCATAAAGGGCATAAGAACCTGCAAGCTGAGCACCCTCTGATGAATATCTTTCCTTAATTTCACCTTCTCTCTTTGTGACCATCCCCGGGATGCCCGCATTCCCGGACCAGTAAGCGTTTACCAGACCGGCGTCCTTTGCAACCTTAACGCACTCGTCCATAAGGGCTCTGCTTGCACCGGGGTGATTTTCTAATACAAAATTCGGCCTGAAGGCCAGAAAGCATACAGGTAAAGAGGGATCGATATGGGCAATGAATTCTGTCAATGGCCTTATCTCTTCCTCATTTATCCTCGGTATCACGAGAATTCTAAACTCCCAAAGCTTATCCTTTGCATGTCTTCCGATATACTCAGCATTCCTTAAAACCGGTTTTGAAGACGCCCCTGTCAAGGCAAGATGGACCTCGTCATTATATGCCTTTAGGTCATAGGTAATAGATGTGGTAAAATCTTAGACCCTCCTTAAGCTCTCCTCAGTCATATATCCATTGGTGTCAAAATTTACCTTGGTATCTGGTCTTATCTTCCTTGCCTCTTCAACGACCTCTTCTATATACGGCAAGTGGATAGTTGGCTCCCCACCTGAAAAGAATATTCTGTCAGCTCCCATCAGTTTGGCCGAAATGGAGCTTAGCTTATCTACGCACTCCTCAGCCAGTTCTTTTGGATCTTCATATCCCCTTTGTATGAACTCATTGTCTGGATATTGTGAGATTGTCCAGTTTTGGCAATTCAAGCACTTATAATTACAACCGGCCATAAATATGGTGTAGCTTTCCGGTGGTGCCGGGTGTAACGTGGCAGAAGCAACAACCGGCATTGTCATCCTGCAAACCCCCCTCTCCCCTCTTAACCTGTTTACCCTGCACTTGTGTTCGCACAGTTCACATTTTTCTAGATCCTTGAAAAAACCTTGCCCTTTCATTTGCACTTCTCTCTTTTGTGGGAATCACACCCCCGTATGCTACTTTTAAACCCTTTCGACTATCCAAACCTGTCCTCCCTGGTCTTGTTATGCCTCCTTTTTGTTGCGAATCTCAATCTGTTTTTCAAATCAAGAGATCAACCCTTTTTAACCATACATTGCATATCAGGTAAAGGGATCAAGGCTGCTCTTGACTCAAGTTATTTGATCTGATAGCCAATAGTGTATCATTAAAGAGGAGATCGTCTCCTTCAATTCTCCGCAGGCATAATAGTGCGGGAATACAATTGCTTGTCATAGCTATGATCATATCGGCTCAAATAGGAACTCGGATAGAAGAAGTCTACTGTAAGTCGATACTCAATAAATCGGGCATCGCCTGCTGGACCATAAACTGCTATGCGGGTTGCACGCACGGATGCCGTTATTGCTACGCCAGGTTCGCCACCAGGTTTTCTCATCCAGGAGAAGCCCTTTGTAGACGTCAAAGTAAATGCAGCCGAGGTACTCGTGCGCGAGATAAGTCGAAAGCGGGTCGGCGCATTCTCTTTGATGCCCGATTCAGGATGGAGTACACGAGATCGCTCACTTCCACCGTCAACCAGCTTTGCCAGAAAAGCGGGGCTCGCTGAAAAATGAAACATTGCTTCTGGGGGAAAGATTTGCCACAGTTAATTCGAGTAAAGACCCTCATTGTTTGTTTGAGAAACTTGGATAACTTGACTCGTTTGTATAGTTATTTGTATAGTTAAAAGAAGGAAGGAGTCTAATCATGAAACAGAAAGTACCAACTCGCCAGGATGCGTTAGAACTTCTGCATAAATATAACGAAAGTGATAGCTTGCGCAAGCATGCCTATGCTGTCGAAGCAGTTATGCGTTATATAGCGAGAAAGCGTGGTGAGGACGAGGAAAAGTGGGGGATAATCGGCCTCATCCATGATCTCGATTATGAAAAGTTCCCCAATCAGCACTGCACCAAGACAAGAGAGATCCTCGAGGAACACAATTGGCCTGAGGAGTATATTCGAGCCGCTGTCTCTCATGGGTGGGGTTTGTGCTCAGATGTAATGCCACAAACCGAGTTGGAAAAGGTTCTCTATGCCATAGATGAACTTACAGGACTTGTGGCCACTACGGCCTTGATCCGTCCCTCTAAAAGCATTTTTGATGTAAAGGTGAAATCGGTGAAGAAGAAATGGAACGACAAGAGGTTCGCTGCGGGCGTAAACAGGTCGATTATTGAAAAAGGTGCTGAGATGCTGGGAGTTGAGATTGACGAACTGATCGAAGACACGATAAAGGGTATGCAGGAGGTAGCAGAGGCAATAGGACTGAAGGGCCAGCCGTGAACTTTACCCATGCCATTGGCATTTGAAACGCTCAAAAGAGGAATTATCGCCTTTGGTTTTTTCAACATCGATGTCGATATGATCCTGCTGGATCACTATTTTTTATTTGCCGACTTTTGTAAACTTGTCAGTGACTTCGCTCAGGCGCCGCAAGCAGCTGATTACTATAGTGCTCAATTTGAGGCATATGTCATAGAAAAGGCTGACGCGATCGGCGATCTAATGGGAGCAATTCATGGCGTCAACTACCATGGGTTCATCGGCGAAGTGTACCGTCAATTCCCCTTTCCCACAAGGCCTGAGGAATTTAAACAGAGACCAGATGACCATAAAAATCGACCAATTGTGGAGGCCATAATTCAGGCCTATGCCACTAAAAAAACGCTCCCTTTTCTTTTTGAATCCCGAGATTCGCGCATTACTATTGGAGATTATCAGTTCAGCATGGGGGTCTTTGGTAAACTCATCAGGTATATCTGGAACGGTGGTGCCCCTGGTTGGAAGAACAATGAAAGGCCATTATACATTACAAATATGATGAAAAACATTTTGCAATCGAACCTCTCTTTTTTCAAAGACCTGTAAGTACTCCAATCTCATTACCAAACTCCTCCCTAATTTTGGAGGGGAATAAGAATCAATTAGTTAACAACAGAGAGAGGATATGTCAGGTAGATTTGGAAAATATGGAGATACCAAACGCAAAGCTCAGATCCGCAAAGTACGTCACACAAGACAAGCTTATCGGCAGAAACTTGGCAAGAAGAAATCCGCAAAGGACTTGAGGCGTCGTGGTATATAACTCTTCCCCGACCAAATACGTCTCCCTAAGGGGACGGTTTGGGGAACAGAGCTGTCGCCATGGGGTCAAAACCATCTGACATTTTAAATGGCCTCCAGGTCTTTAGGAAGCAAATTGTCACTGAAAACCTCTATAAACATGTGGAATACCTCTCCATCAATATCGGCGAGCGACATCTATGGAGGGAAAATTCCCTGAGCAGGGCCGCAGATTATATTGAATGGGTCTTTAGTGTCAGTGGATACGAGGTGCAGCGGCAAACCTATCCATGCTACGGGAAGAGCGTCTCAAATCTGATTGCGGAGAGCGCCGGAACTGAGGCCGGGGTAATAGTGATCGGTGCCCATTATGATACAGTACCAGGAACACCAGGTGCGGACGACAATGCCTCGGCCGTTGCTGGTTTGCTGGAGCTTGCAAGGCTACATAAGCAGCGTTTGAACAAAAAACATCTCATATTCGTCGCCTTCGTTAATGAAGAGCCCCCTTACTTTGGTTCTCATAATATGGGGAGTATGGTCTACGCTAAGCAACTAAAAGATAAAAAGGTGCCGGTGGATGTTATGATTTCGTTGGAGATGATCGGTTATTTCTGCCATGAACCCATTCAACAATACCCGCTTCCTGGCATGCGCTTTTTTTATCCCAAGACGGCTGACTTTGTTGGGGTAGTAGGAAATTTTCGCTCATCAAAGTACGTCTCTCTTCTAAAGAAGGGGATCAGGAGATATTCGGCCATAAACGCAAGGGCCTTAACTGCTCCCGAATATTTCGGTGGCATTAACCTTTCGGATAATTTCTCGTTCTGGTACCATGGATACAGAGCTGTCATGGTAACGGATACATCATTTTTCAGAAACAAGAATTACCACCAAGAAACAGACACCATCGATACCCTCAATTTTGAGGCAATGGCAGAAGTGGTCAAGGGCCTATATTATACGCTCTTGGAGCTCTAGATAAAAAGGATGGAGAAGGGAATGAGGTTGGCATCGGGCAAGGATCAGAATATGAGGCATGAAGGTCTCAAGGCATTGCTTGAAATTGACGATACCCTAGAGGCGTAGCACCATTTGATTGGACCAGATGATCTCGTCGGCATCAAAAGCAACGTATGGGCATACCTACCGACCCCCAAGGAGGTCGAGGAGGCCCTGTGGCGCCGTATTATTGATGCGGGGGTGCCCGAAGGCAGAATCCGCATCGATGATCGGGGCGCCCGCAAGAGGCTGGTCGATTGTACCAGTTTGATAAATGTGCGTCCATTGCGAACACACCATTGGGCAGGTATTGGTGGTTGTTTGAAAAATTATATCATGTTTGTGAGACTACCATTTAGATATCATCCGAATGCTTGTGCAGACCTCGGAAACATATGGACACTGCCTATTGTGAAGAACAAAACGAGGCTAAATGTCCTCGTCGTCCTTCAACCTCTCTTCCACGGCCGTGGTCCTCATCACTACAACCCCAAATATGTGTGGGATTACAAAGGGATACTCCTCTCCTGTGACCCTGTCGCAGTAGATACCATTGGTATACAGTTGCTTTCAGCCAAACGGCGAAAATATTTCGGCGAAAGCATCCCCTTTCCAAACCGAACTCACCACGTGATGTATGCCGACGTCAAATATAAGGTGGGGGTTAGCGATCCTAGACGAATTGATCTGGTCAAAGTGGGCTGGAGGGAGGAGGTCTTGATCTGAGAAGGGAGGAGGTATGTCTGCACGGGTAAATAACTGTATCACCTTACATCAAGGCAAGGTGTTTAGACTTGTAAGAGAGAACATCACCTTGGCCAATAATGTAACAGTTGACCTTGACATTATCCGCCATCCCGGTGCAGCGGCGATAGTCCCCCTTAAAGCCGATGACACCTTGCTCATGATCAAACAATATCGACACGCCATCGGAAAATTCATATGGGAGATTCCTGCGGGAAAGCTTGGTCCTAATGAAAGCCCCCTTGAATGTGCAAGAAGAGAACTGCTTGAAGAGACCGGTTTTGTTGCGAATGCTTGGCATAAATTGGGAGAGATTACACCCGTTCCTGCTTATTCAGATGAACGGATCCACCTCTTTGTAGCAGCAGACCTGGTGCCTGCCAAACAGAATCTTGAAAAAGATGAGATGATATATGTTTATGAATGCGCATTAAATGATGTCATAGAAATGGTTTACAACGGTGCAATTCAAGATAGCAAAACCATCGCAGCCCTTTTTATGGCGACCCACTGGTTAAAAAGACAAAAGAGGAGGGGCAATTAAATCTAAAGAAAGAACTTAAGGTTAAGACATAAACATAAAGTTGGCTTGGCACTTGGCATAGACATATTTACCAGTAGTGGGCCCTACAATGAAGAGGGCTTTGATGGTATTGAGGTATTTGAGCAAAGATCCCATTCTCACAACAGGGAAAAGCAACACATGGCTGTGGAC
>QMLM01000094.1 GCA_003646745.1 Deltaproteobacteria bacterium
CCCATTTGGTGTCAATAACTTCATTCCCTACAAATTAATTGAAGTCTCCCTTTATTGCGGGTGATTAGGCACTCGGGCTTTTCCTTTTCGCACAGATCATAAGGGCATCCTCAAAATCCTTCTCCCCAGGAGCAAGGTCCTTTTTATGTCCATCTCCGAAACCGAGGCTGACCTCCAAACTGTTTTATGCTAAAATAATTTTGTAGTCTGCTCAATTCTGTGCTCTTGTCATCGGGTAGGAATAAAATGCGCCGTTTTAAATTGGTATCCCCCTTCCAACCTAAGGGAGACCAACCTCAGGCTATAGAGCGGCTGGTCCAGGGCGTCCTGGAAGGGGCGAGGCATCAGGTCTTGCTGGGGGTCACAGGTTCGGGGAAAACTTTTACTATGGCCAATGTCATCGAACGCCTCCAGAAACCCACCCTAGTCATCTCTCACAACAAGACCCTGGCTGCTCAGCTCTACAGTGAGTTTCGTGAGCTATTTCCCGAGAACGCTGTGGAGTTCTTTGTCAGTTACTACGACTACTATCAGCCCGAGGCCTATATAGCAAGCACCGATACCTATATAGAGAAAGACACCTCTATCAACGATGAAATCGATAAGATGCGCCACTCAGCTACTCGTTCGTTGCTGGAGCGCAACGATGTGATCATCGTGGCCAGTGTCTCCTGCATCTATGGCCTAGGTTCCCCCGAGGCCTATTACGGCCTGCTCCTTTATCTCGAGAAGGGAAAGAGGATAAAAAGAGGGGATATCCTATCGAAGCTTGTGGAGATCCACTATGAGCGCAACGACATCGATTTCCACCGAGGGACCTTCCGCGTGCGGGGAGATGTGGTGGAGATCTTCCCTCCTTATGAGGAGGCTAAGGCCATCCGGGTGGAGCTCTTCGATGAGGTGGTCGATGGGATTTACGAGATCGACCCCCTGCGGGGCAGAGTCCTCTCCTCCTTGGAGAAGATCGCCATCTACCCTGGAAGCCATTACGTAACCACCAGGGAGAGGATGCAACTGGCTATCGAGGGAATCAAGGTAGAGTTGCAGGAGCGACTGGCAGAGCTCAGGGCTCAGGGAAAGCTCCTTGAGGCCCAACGATTAGAACACAGGACCATGTTCGATCTAGAGATGCTCCAAGAAATCGGTTATTGTAAGGGAATTGAGAATTACTCCCGCCACCTAACCGGCCGCCAACCAGGGGAACCCCCGCCCACGCTGCTCGACTACCTCCCCCAGAACGCCTTGATCATGATCGATGAATCACACGTCACCATACCCCAGTTAGAGGGGATGTACCACGGGGATCGTTCCCGCAAGGAAACCCTGGTGGAGTACGGCTTTCGTCTCCCCTCGGCCCTGGACAATCGTCCACTCACCTT
The DNA here is from genome assembly GCA_003646745.1 of Deltaproteobacteria bacterium. Lineage (GTDB taxonomy): Bacteria > Desulfobacterota > B13-G15 > B13-G15 > RBG-16-54-18 > B11-G15. The sequence goes on from QMLM01000094.1 coordinate 1,380, forward strand.
CGAGGAGTTCGAGCAGCGGGTAAACCAGGTAATCTATGTCTCCGCCACCCCTGGTGATTATGAATTGGCAAAGGGCAATGGGAGGGTGGTGGAGCAAATCATCAGGCCCACGGGTCTAATGGACCCGGCCATCGAGGTGAGACCGGCGAGAAATCAAGTGGACGACCTTCTTGGGGAAATCAGAGAGAGGGCCGAGAGGGGGGAAAGAGTCCTGGTTACCACGCTTACCAAAAGGATGGCTGAGGACCTAACAGAATACTACGCCGATTTGGGGGTAAGGGTAAAGTACCTCCATTCGGAGATCGATACCTTGGAGAGGGTGGAGATAATCAGAGACCTGAGGTTGGGGAAGTTCGATTGCTTAGTAGGGATCAATCTGCTGCGAGAGGGACTTGACATCCCTGAGGTTTCGCTGGTTGCCATCCTCGATGCCGACCGCGAGGGATTTTTGCGTTCTGAAAGGGCTCTTATCCAGACCTGCGGGAGGGCTGCCAGAAACGTAGCGGGTAAAGTCCTGATGTACGCCGAAGGAATCACCTCTTCCATGGCCAAGGCTATAGAGGAGACCAACAGGAGGCGCAGGATCCAGGAGGAATACAATAGGGTTCATGGCATCACCCCCGAGACCATCAAGAAATCGATCCATGATGTCCTTACCTCCGTCTATGAGGCCGATTACTACACCGTACCTGTCGTGAGAGAGGAGGAAGAGGGGTATCTTTCCCCCAGGGAGATCCCCCAGGTGATAAAGAGGCTGAAAAAGGAGATGAAGGAGGCGGCCGAGAGACTGGAGTTCGAGCGGGCAGCCCAGCTACGAGATCGCATCCAGCGCCTCCAGGAGGCCGCCATCACCAGGGACATCCCCATAGATGAATAAAACAGAGAAGATAGACCTAGTTGCACAAGTAGACTCCTTACCCCAGGCCCCAGGGGTGTACATCTTTAAGGATTCAAAAGGAGGAATTCTCTATGTGGGTAAGGCCAAGGACCTGCGCAAGAGGGTCCGAACCTACTTTCAGGGTAGGGAAAAGGATGTAAAAACCTCGGTAATGCTTTTGCGGGTGGCGGAAATCGATCACATCGCCACCCAGACGGAGAAAGAGGCCTTTATCCTAGAGGACACCATAATCAAGGAAACCCGCCCCCGCTACAATGTCAAGCTCAGGGACGACAAAAGATATCCCTGCTTAAGGCTCAGCGTACAGGAGCGCTTTCCCCGGCTCTGTGTGGTTAGAAAGACAAAACAAGACGGCTCTCTCTACTTCGGCCCCTTTCCCTCGGCGACTTCGGTACGCGAGACCCTGAAGGTTATCCACAAAGTCTTCCCACTGCGCAGCTGCAGCCCCTCCCAATTCGCCCACCGCAGCCGTCCCTGCCTCAACTTCCAGATGAAAAGGTGTCTGGCCCCCTGTTGTCGTGAGGTGGATGAAGAGGAGTACAGCCGAATCGTTCAACAAGTCCGCCTCTTCTTGGAGGGAAAGAGCGAGCGTCTTGTAGAGGAGTTGCGTAAAAGAATGAGGGAAGAGGCCGAGGCCCTGAACTTCGAAGAGGCAGCAAGAATCAGAGATCGCCTCAACTATCTGGAGCGTATTACTGAGGGACAAAAGGTAGTCTCCCAGGATCTCTCCCACCGGGATGTGGTCGCCCTTTGGCGCCAAGGGGGGAAAGTGGGGATCCAGGTCCTCTTCATCCGTGGGGGGAGACTTCTGGGGGGGAAGTTTTTCACTCTAAAGGATTCGGGACTCCCCGATCAAGAGATCATCTCCTCTTTCTTACTCCAGTTCTACACCGAGGGAAAGTTCATCCCCCAAGAGATCCTAACAGCTGTGCCTCTAGAGGAGGACACCCTTCTGTTGGAGGAAGTTTTAGAAGAGCGGGGTAAAAAAGCGGTGAAGATTCGCCACCCCCAAAAAGGGCAAATAGGGTATGACCTCCTCCAAATGGCCCTGGATAACGCCCGGGAGAAACTCCTCGGGCAGATTCGCGGAGAGGGGGCTCTAGAGAAAATAAAAGAGAGGTTTCACCTTACCCAGCTCCCCCGCAAGATTGAGGGATTTGATATATCCAACCTAGGAGGGGGGTTGGCTGTCGGCTCCATGGTGGTCTTCGAGGATGGAGAGCCGGCCAAGGCTCACTACCGCAGATATCGGATCAAGGCCGTAGAGGGGATAGATGATTACGCCATGACTTATGAGGTTCTGCTGCGTAGGTTTCGACGGGGGAAAGAAGAGGGAAATCTTCCAAATTTGATCCTCATCGATGGAGGAAAAGGACAGTTGAACGTGGCCTTAGAAGTCCTCAGGGAATTGAAGATAGAGGGGGTAGATGCCATAAGCCTGGCCAAAAAAAGAGAGCCTGGGGAAGAGGAAAAGGTATTTCTTCCCAACAGGAAGGAACCCATCACGCTGCGGGGCTCACATCCCTCGACGTTGCTTCTGCAGCGGATCAGAGACGAGGCCCACCGCTTCGCCATTACTTACCATAAGCGATTACGCAGAAAGGAGAGGCTGAAATCAATTCTCGATGAGATACCCGGAATAGGAGAGAACAGAAAACGAACCCTCTTGGAACAACTGGGGGGCCTGGAAGGGATAAAAAGGGCCTCGGTAGAGGAGCTGGCCAGCGTAGCAGGGATGACCCGCCCTCTTGCCCAGAGGGTCTGGGAGTATTTGCACAATAACAGCAGAGGAGGCAATCATGCAGATCAAGATCAATAAATCGAGCTTGGAGTTGGCTCAGGGGGACATCACCCAACAAGACACCGATGCCATCGTCAACGCCGCAAACCCTACCCTTTTGGGAGGGGGTGGGGTGGATGGAGCCATCCACCGGGCGGCAGGACCGCAGCTTTTGGAAGAATGTCGGACTTTAGGTGGGTGCAACACAGGAGATGCCAAGATTACCCGGGGATATCGCCTGAAGGCAAAACATGTCATACATACCGTAGGACCCGTCTACCATCGGGAGGGGGCGCGGGCAGCAGGACTTCTGGCAAGTTGCTATCGCAGGAGCCTGGAGGTAGCAAGGGAAAACGGCCTGAAGAGCATCGCCTTCCCCTCCATCAGCACCGGGGCCTACGGCTACCCCGTGCAGGAGGCCGCCCCCATCGCCCTGCAGACGGTAATAGACTACCTTAAGGATCACCCGGAGATAGAACTAGTGCGCTTCGTATTGTTCGACCGCCATACCTATGAGGCCTATGAAGAGGCCCTGAAACGTATATCAGCAACTTAACCAAAGAACTTTCCTCTCCAAAACGGCAAAGGATAATCGCATTGTTAAAAACCTAAAGAACGGTTTTAAAAATAGGGACGACAGTAAGGCCAGTAGGGGTCGCACCAAGGATACCACCACCAGGGATAGCAGGGATAAAGACATAGTTCACAGGGAGGGGGTTTCTCTTCCTTCCAGAGATGTATTTCCTTGATCAAGAGATAGGGGTAGTGATATTCTATCTCCCCCAGCGGTAAGACCTTTTCTCCTTGTACCACCCCGGCGATGGTTACTTTTCTCCCTTTGCGGTAGATCTCGCTATCGAGAAGGCCTTTATAAAGGGCCAAAAAGCGACCCTCGGAGATATCGAGCTGGACGGGCCTCCCCTCACGATCCAGCCTAGTCTGATAAACCTCCAGCAGGGTCCCCTCCTTTTTATTCACCGCCTTGACGATGACCCCTCCTAACAAGACCACCTTCCCCCTATAGGCATTGGGGTCCTTTATCAGTTCTGAGAAAGTGATCTTCTTATCCACCTGCCTCAGGACATCTCTGGAGATAGCATGGACGCAGCCGGAAAGAAAAATAAGTGTCATGCCTAAAATGAAGACCCTCTTCATCATGAATCCTTAAATTTCTTAAACCTTCTTAAAAAACCACACCCACCCCCACACCAATATGCACCTGAGGCTCCGCAGAAGAGACTTCTTCTTCCGGCCAGAGGTAAAGTTCCTTCTTCTCAATGATAGGGTAAGTATACTCTACTTCCCCCAGTGGACGTACCTTTTTCCCTACCACGACCCCTGCTACGGTAACCTTCCTCCCATGCCGGTAAATGGCGGGATCAAGGAATCCAGCAGCAGAGATGATGAACCTCCCCTTTGATACATCTCCCCCAACCGGCCTTCCTCGGTGGCCGAGGGGACGTTGGAGGACAATAATTAAGGTCTTCGCAGGAAGGTTTTGAGTCTCAATGATGTCTCCTCCCAGAAGCAGTGTCTTCCCTTTATAGGCCTCCGGTTCTTCCAATAGTTGTTCAAAGCTGATGCTTCTATCCACTTCCTTTAACACCCCCTTTGAGATCACCGGCGCGCAACCAGTCAATAGGAAAATGATCAATATGGATATAGAGATTAACCCCATTCTGGCACCCCTGAAAATCATCTTTTCTTTTAACTATTATACCATTGTATCCACTAACTCACTATCACTAACTCCGTTTCCACAATGCAGCTGCACCTAAAACCAAAATGGCGGACAGATTCAGGGCAATAATCAAGTAGATAGCCCTTTCTATCCCCAAGATAGGGAGTAAGATGACGCTAATAGCCAGGGCCCCCACGGCGGAACCAAGAAGATCAATGCCGTTGATCAACCCCGCAATCCTTCCAATCTCGGTCCTTTCTCCTAAATAGATCTTATTGGCTAAGGGAAAGTGAACCCCACCGAGAAATCCGGCCAGCAGCGTCAGAAATGGGAAAATGAGCTCCAGCAGGTGGGATAAGTAAGCTGGGAAGCCCCCTTGATAAAGGCCTAAGATAAGGAAAAGTATCCCCAGGGAATAAAGAGCTACTCCAGCTTGGACCATAAGCAGAAAGCCCAGGGCCTTCTTGATCTTACCAAGACAAGCTGTTATCGTCCATCCTCCTAGGGCAAGCCCTATCATGTAGGCGGTGACGATCATCCCAATTTTATAATATAGATAGCCATAGATGATTTGAAAGGCGAGGATTAAAACGATCTCCAAGGCGATCTCCGAAAACCCTGTGATAGAGACAGCCCATAACAGGGGGGCAGAGGAGGGAGTTCTCCTCCCTCTCCACAGCAGCACAAAGGTAACAATGGCCAACAGGTAAAATATCCACTCTACCTTTATGCTCAACATGTGTAAAAACCACTTCTTTAAAAGAGGGGTATACTGGGCACTCCACAGAACGATGTCGTAAAAATAACAAATGGGACGCAGATCCATGTTTATCCCCCCCCCCCCCCCCCGCCCCCCCCCCCCCCAGACCCACCCCACCCCCACACCCGCCCGCGCCAACCCGAAGGCACCCCAGCGCACACACCCGCTCCCCCCAC
>QMLM01000095.1 GCA_003646745.1 Deltaproteobacteria bacterium
ACCATCAAAGCCCTCTTCATTGTAGGGCCCACTACTGGTAAATATGTCTATGCCAAGTGCCTTCGCTCCTTAAAGGGACCAAAATACCGCCTTAGGAGGCCAGAATCCCCTTGAGCTTGTCCTCATGGCGTGGTATTTTTCACGGTAAGATGATTTATGGTATCGGCATTGACATAATAAAGATAGCTAGGTTTGAAAGGGCCCTGGGGAGGTGGGGAGAGCGCCTCTACAAAAAAGTATTTACCCTCGAGGAGCTATCCTTTTGCCTCAAAAAGGCGCAGCCGGGCAAACACTTAGCCCTTCGCTTTGCCGCCAAAGAGGCCTTTTTAAAGGCCCTGGGAATTGGTATGTTTCAGGGGGTGGCATGGAAGGAAATAGAGATCCTCAATGATCCCCTTGGACGTCCTCAAATTAGACTCATGGGAGAGGCAGAAAGGATCTGCCGCAAAAAGGGGATAAAGGAAGTCTTCGTGAGTATTTCTCACGAAGAGGAATATGGGATAGCCCAAGTGCTTTTGGAGGTATGATAAGGTGAAACTGGTAACCGCCAGCCAAATGCAAGATCTAGATCGCAGGACCATCCAAGAATGTGGCATCCCAGGGATCGTCTTGATGGAGAACGCTGGAAAAGGTGCCGCTGAGCTACTAGTCCAACACTTCCCCGAAGTTCGGCAGGGGTGGGTCGCCATCTTGGCAGGTCGGGGTAACAATGGTGGAGATGGTCTGGTCATCGCCAGGCACCTGCGCAACTGGGGGATAAAGGTCAAGGTCTACCTCCTCTGCTCCAAAGAAAACGTCCATGGTGATGCAAGAACAAACCTTCAGGTCTGGCTGAATATGAGGGGGGAGACCATAGAGGTCCCTTCCGAGGGAGAATCTGTCAGGGTAAAAGAGGAGCTGGCGCAAGCGAATCTCATCGTCGATGCCATCTTTGGAACTGGGTTAAACTCTGAGGTGGGGGGTCATTTCAAAGAGGTCATCTCCTTCGTCAACTCTCTCCCCCAGCCAGTAATGGCCGTTGACATCCCCTCCGGCGTAGAGGCCACAGGAGGAAAGGTACTGGGAGTGGCCATAAAGGCCAACCTGACCGCTACCTTTGGCCTGGCCAAGATAGGCCAGACGATCCATCCTGGCTTAAACTACGTTGGGAAACTTGAGGTAGTTGATATCGGTATCCCCTCCTATCTCATAGATGAAGCTGAGATCAAGACCTATCTTATCGACCCGGCTGAGCTGGATCTCGGCCTTCTTTCCCCACGTCCTGCCCAGGCCCACAAAGGAAACTATGGGCACCTACTGGTACTAGCCGGCTCCCCGGGCAAGACAGGGGCGGCGGCCTTGGTCTGCCAAGGAGCCATGCGCGCCGGGGCAGGATTGGTCACTCTGGGGATCCCCGCCAGCCTGAACCACATCCTCGAGGTCAAACTTACAGAAGCCATGACTGAACCTCTCCCAGATCCCATAAACGGCTACCTCTGCCCGGACTCAATGGGACGAATATTGCAACTGTTAGAAGGAAAGACGGCCCTCGCTTTGGGCCCAGGGGTCTCTACCCAACCTCAGGTCAGAGAGCTTATATTAGGCCTTATCTCAAAGGCAAAAATCCCCCTAGTAGTAGACGCCGATGGGATTACTGCCCTAGCCTCAAGACCCCAGCTCTTAAAGGAGTGCACAAACCCCATCACCATTACCCCCCACCCAGGGGAAATGGCCCGTCTGCTTGGCACTACGACTAAGGAAGTCCAGGACAATAGAATCGAGGTGGCCAGGGACTTCGCTACCTCATACAGCTGCGTCGTCGTTCTCAAAGGAAACAGAACTATCATCTCCTCCCCTGAAGGAGAGGTATACATTAACCCTAGTGGCAACCCCGGTATGGCCTCTGGAGGGACAGGGGATGTCCTCACGGGGATGATCGGCGGGCTTTTGGCCCAGGGAATCCCTCCCCTAGAGGCAGCAAAATGGGGAGTATACCTGCATGGACTTGCAGGGGATATCGCCGCAACGAAATTAGGAGAAATGCCCCTCATAGCCAGTGACATCCTCGATTATCTCCCCTACGCGCTAAAAGAGATCAAGACCCATGGCAACAAAAAAGACACTTGAGATCATCTCCCCTACCCCTGAGCAGACAGAGAAAATAGGCACGCTGTTAGGAGAGATGCTTACAGGGGGCGAAGTCATTGCCTTGGCCGGGGAGTTGGGTTCGGGGAAAACCACCCTGGTCAAGGGAATAGCTCAAGGGATGGGATTTAAGGAGCAGGAGGTAGTTAGTCCCTCCTTTACCCTGATAAATGAGTATGACGGTCCACTTCCCCTCTTTCACATAGACTTTTACCGGTTGGAAGGCGAAAAGGACCCCTTCGAGATCGGATTTGAAGAATACATATCGGCAGAAGGGGTAGTGGTGATAGAATGGGCGGACAGAGTGCCTCAAGCAGTGCCTAAGGACTCCCTTTGGATAACCTTGAGATATCTGGAAGCGGAACGCAGAGAGATCGTCATGAGGGCACAAGCAGACAGGTATGAGAAGATTATTGAAGAGTTGAAAAAGAAGCTATATAATAGAAATTCTTCTCAAAAAACTTGAGATGGACTGCAATAGGAGGTCATACTGCAAATGGCCTTAATAGTGCAAAAATATGGGGGCACCTCGGTAGCCAACCTGGACAGGATCAAAGAAGTCGCCAAGAGGGTCATCAAAACTCGGGAGGAAGGCTACGATGTAGTGGTAGTGGTCTCGGCCATGGCGGGAGAAACCGACAGGCTCCTTAACTTAGCCAGGGAGGCAGCCCCAGAGCCCGATGAGAGGGAGTTAGATGTTATCCTCGCCACGGGGGAACAGATCTCCTCGGCGCTACTGGCCATAGTTCTAAACTCAATGGGATACAAGGCAAAATCGTATTTAGGTCATCAAATAAAGATCACTACAGACAGCTTCCACGGAAAGGCCAGAATCACCAGCGTGGATGCCGAGAAGATCTTCTCCGATCTGCATGAAGGCAGAATCGTGGTGGTGGCTGGGTTTCAAGGGGAAGATGAACGAGGGGATATAACCACCTTGGGCAGGGGGGGCTCGGACACCACCGCTGTAGCCATTGCTGCTGTCCTCGGGGCAGATCTCTGTGAGATATATACCGATGTGGATGGCGTTTACACCACTGACCCAAATATATGCGAGCAAGCGAGGAAACTTGACCGCATAAGTTACGATGAGATGCTGGAGATGGCGAGCTTAGGGACCAAGGTGCTGCAGATCAGATCAGTGGAGTTCGCCAAGAAATATGGGGTGACCATCCATGTACGTTCATCCTTTAACGAAACGAAGGGAACAATAGTCTGTGAGGAGGATACCGAAATGGAAAAGGCACTGGTATCAGGAGTAACTTACGATAAAAACCAGGCCAGGATTGAGATTACCAAAGTCCCCGATCGACCGGGGGTGGCCGCTCGATTCTTCGACGCCATTAGCGCTGCGAATATCGTGGTGGACATGATCATCCAGACCGCTAGCCTAGAGGAAGGGTACGCCAATATGGCCTTCACCATCTCCAAGACAGATTTCCCCAGGGCCCTCGGTATAGCCCGGTCCTTGGCGAGGGAGCTAGGAGCAAAGGATGTTATAGCCGAGGAAGACGTGGCCAAGGTATCCATGGTCGGGGTGGGAATGAGGAGTCACTCAGGTGTGGCATCGAAGATGTTCAGGGCCTTGGCCAAAGAGGGGATTAATATCAAGATGATCAGCACCTCCGAGATCAAAATATCCTGCATTATAGATACCAAATATACTGAGCTGGCCGTAAGGTCGCTCCACGAGGCCTTCGAACTCGGTAAAGAGAGGAAATAAATGAAGGTAAAAATTTACGATACAACTTTGAGAGACGGGACCCAAGGAGAAGATATCTCCTTATCCGTGGAGGATAAACTCAGGATCACTCAGAAACTTGACGAACTGGGAATCCATTACATAGAAGGGGGGTGGCCAGGCTCCAATCCCAAGGATGTCAACTACTTTCGCGAGGTAAAAAAGCTCCGCCTCTCTTTTGCAAAGATAGTGGCCTTTGGAAGCACATCTCGCAAGGGGGTGGCGCCAGAAAAAGACATCAATATCCGCTCACTGCTAGAGGCAGGCACAGAGGTGATCACCATCTTCGGCAAGTCTTGGGATATCCACCCGTTGACTGCTATGGATATCTCCTTAGAAGAAAACTTAGAGTTAATCTACCGCTCCATCTTCTTCCTTAAGAGTCAGGTACCCGAGGTAATCTATGACGCCGAACATTTCTTCGATGGATTTAAAGGAAACAAGGATTATGCTATGGCGACCATCAAGGCCGCTGAGGAGGCAGGGGCGGACTGCATAGTGCTCTGCGACACCAATGGCGGGACCCTGCCCTTCGAATTGGTGGAGATCATCAGAGAAGTAAAAGGCTCCATTGGTGTCCCTTTGGGGATACATGTCCATAACGACTCAAATCTGGCAGTGGCCAACACCATCTTGGCCGTAAAGGAAGGTGTCGTTCATATTCAGGGAACCATCAACGGTTATGGCGAGAGGTGCGGGAACGCAGATCTATGCTCCGTGATCCCCAATCTAAAATTGAAGATGGGGGTAGAATGTCTCTCCGACGAACACCTGCGAAGGTTAAAGGAGGTATCGAGATTCGTGAGCGAGCTCGCCAACCTGCCCCATAATAAACACCAACCGTATGTTGGGGATAGCGCCTTTGCCCACAAGGGGGGGGTGCATGTAAGCGCCATTCGCAAAAGCCCCTTCACCTATGAACACATCAAACCCGAGTTGGTGGGGAACAGACAAAGGATCCTGATCTCAGACCTGTCCGGCGAGAGCAATGTCCTTGCCAAGGCCCAGGAGTTCAATATAAAGCTGAATAAAGGCGATAAGACGACCAAGAAGATCTTAAAAGAACTAAAAGAGCTGGAGAACCGAGGGTATCAGTTTGAGGGGGCTGAGGGGTCCTTTGAGCTCCTCATAAAGAAGTCCTTAGGGCTTCACAAGAAGTTCTTCGACCTGTTGGGCTTTCGGGTGATCGTGGAAAAAAGAGGGGATGAGTCCCCTGCGTTTTCTGAGGCCACCATTATGGTGAAGGTAGATGGAAAAATAGAACATACGGCCGCTCTGGGAAACGGACCTGTAAACGCCTTGGACAACGCCCTCAGGAAAGCCCTGGAGAAGTTTTACCCGGAGCTAAAGGAGGTGAGGCTCATCGACTACAAAGTCAGGGTCCTCTCCGATCAGGAGGGAACCGGTGCCAGCACCAGGGTGCTGATAGAATCCTGTGATGGAAAGGCCAACTGGAGCACCGTAGGGGTCTCGGAAAACATCATCCAGGCCAGCTGGCAGGCCTTGCTAGATAGCATCGACTATAAGCTCTTAAAGGAAGAAGAGAAAGGGGTCAGATGAGGAGGATGACATGCGCTCTGATGTTATGAAAAAGGGCCTGGAGAGGGCACCACATCGCTCCCTATTTAAGGCCATGGGTTACTCCGATGAGGAGTTACAAAAACCCTTAATAGGGGTGGCTAATTCAGCGAGTGAGGTCATCCCTGGTCATATCCACTTGCATAAGGTTGCCCAAGCCGCCAAGGAGGGGATTAGAATGGCCGGCGGAACCCCTATGGAGTTCAGCACCATCGGTATCTGCGATGGGATCGCCATGGGTCACGAGGGGATGAAATATTCCCTGGGATCACGGGAACTCATCGCCGATTCGGTAGAAGTAATGGCCATGGCTTATCCTTTCGACGGCCTGGTCCTAATTGCCAATTGTGACAAAATCGTCCCAGGGATGATGATGGCTATGGCTAGGCTGAACATCCCCTCTATTTTGATAAGTGGTGGCCCTATGCTCACGGGATGGCATAAGGGGAGGGAAACGGATGTAATTACGGTATTTGAGGCAGTGGGAAAGGTGGCAGCGGGTGAAATGACAGCAGAGGAGCTCTTGCAGTTGGAGAGTACTGCCTGCCCTGGTCCAGGCTCTTGTGCGGGGATGTTTACGGCCAACTCTATGAACTGCCTTGCTGAGGCCTTGGGGATAGCCCTGCCTGGCAACGGGACCATCCCGGCTGTGGATTCCGCCCGATTACGCTTGGCCAAGGAAGCGGGCAAAAAGGTGGTGGAGCTTATACAAAGGGGTATAAGGCCTCGGGACATTCTTACACCCGAGGCCTTTGCCAACGCAATTACGGTCGATATGGCCTTTGGCGGCTCTACTAACACAACTCTGCACCTGCCGGCCATCGCCCATGAGGCGGGCCTGAAGCTAGACCTAGAGACCTTCAATAAAATCAGCCAAAAGACCCCCCATCTATGTAACCTCTCCCCAGGGGGATCTCATCATCTCCAAGACCTCCATCGGGCCGGAGGGATACCTGCCATGATGAGGGAGTTGGCAAGAGGAGGATTGATTAATACAGGTCTTTTAACCGTTACGGGAAAGACTGTAGGAGAAAACATAGCCTCAACCTCCATCCTTGATCCAGAGGTAATAAGGCCGCTGGAGGATCCCTATCACAGCACAGGTGGTTTGGTCGTCCTCTTTGGGAATCTGGCCCCGGAGGGAGCGGTGGTTAAAGCATCAGCCATCTCCCCAGAG